>NZ_JBFAPG010000187.1:0-10732 GCF_040675595.1 Micromonospora sp. NPDC049580 | reverse complement strand
AGGACAGAATGGCCTGCCGCAGCGCGTGCGGACGCTCGGTCTCCGAGCGGACCGCCTGCTTGACCCGGTCATAGGCGTAGAGGGCCGCGCTGCCGTGCGTGGCCTCCAGGCCAACCGCGTCAATGCACTTGTCCGGTCCCCGCCCACCGGTCAGTTCCAGCAGCCGGGACCGCACGTCCACCTCCTCGAAGTTCACCGGCGTGTAGCCCGCCCGTTCGGCCATCTGCAGCCGGTACGGCTCCTTGTCGATGGCGATGACCTTTGCGGCGCCGAGCACCCGGGCGCTGTCCATCGCGAACTGGCCGACCGGGCCGGCGCCCCACACCGCCACCACGTCGGTGGACTGGATGTCGCACATGTCGGCACCCATGTAGCCGGTGGGAAGGATGTCCGAGAGGAACAGCACCTGCTCGTCGGTCAGGTCGGACTCGATCTTCAGCGGACCGACGTCGGCGAACGGCACCCGCGCGTACTGCGCCTGACCGCCCGCGAAGCCGCCGGTCAGATGCGAATAGCCGAAGATCCCGGCGACCGGGTGACCGAACATCTTCTCCGCGATCCCGGCGTTGGGGTTGGAGTTCTCGCAGCAGGAGTACAGCTCGGCGGCGCAGGCGCCGCACGCGCCGCAGGCGATCGGGAAAGGCACCACGACCCGGTCCCCGACGCGCAGCCGACCTGGATCGACGCCCCGGCCGACCTCGATCACCTCACCCATGAACTCGTGACCCATGACGTCGCCGTTCTGCATCGTGGGCACATACCCATCGACCAGGTGCAGGTCCGAGCCACAGATCGCGGTGGACGTGATCCGTACGATGGCATCGCGCTCGTTCATGATCCTCGGGTCCGGCACGTCACGGACCTTGACCTTGTTGCGGCCCGCCCAGGTGTTCGCCCTCATGCCGGGGCCCCCTTCGCGAACTCGGCATCCGACAGCGGCTGCGCCGGACGCTGCGGGAACTCCTTGCGGGCCCGTTTGCCCCACGGGGCGCCGTCGGACCGGACCACCTCGCCGGTCTCCAGCACCTGCTTGAGCCGACGCAGGTCGTCGTCGAGTTGCTGGTGCGGCTCCTCGCCGAAGTACCTGGCGACCGCCTTGCCGATCGCGCCGCCCGGGATGTCGTACGACAGGACGACGTGCACCTCGGTGCTCACACCATCCGGGGCGGGCACAAAGCGGACCGTACCGGCGTTCGGCACGTCGGCGTTGCCGGTCGACCGCCACGCGATCTTCTCGCCGGGCGAGTCGTCGACGATCTCCGCATCCCACTCGACGTTCGTGCCGAACGGGGCGCTGGCGGACCAGTGGCTCGTACGGCTACCGGTGGAGCGGATCTCCTCGAGATGAGCCATGAACGTCGGGAGATTGTCCAGTTCGCGCCAGAACGCGTAGACCTTAGGCGGCGGTTTGCGAATGGTCGTCGTGGCTGTCAGCTCCATGGGTCCTCCTGTGCGGATGCCTCGTACCGCCGGCGCTGAGCCCATCTCCTTCGCCCGGGTGGCCTGTACGGCGGTCAACAGGTCCACCACCGTGATCCCGACGATGGCGCCGGTGACAACGAGGAGCCGCCGCCGGCGGCGCCCGCCCCGGTGGGCGATGGCCAGTCCGAGCGAGGCCAGGTCCATCGCGTCGCCCGCGACCCGGGTCCACGCCCACATGCTCTTGCGCCGGCTCGTCAGGAGCCCGGCCGCGTGTATCAGCTCCCGCGCCCCGACGAGTGGCACCATCGCCCGGGACGTCGAAGAGTCGTCCACGCCGCTGATCCGGCGCACCGTGTCCGGTGCCGCCAGTTGTGCCACGCCCAGGCCGAGGCTCATCCAGCCGAGCCCGCGCCCCCGCCGCTGCACCTCGTCCTGCCTGGCCTTGGCTGCCTCTCGGGTTGCCAGTCGAGTCACGGGTAGCCCTCCGTATCCGGTCGCACCCGCCCGGGCAGCCCGGCTCACGGCGACCCGGGGCACGACTCATTGGGGCCCGGTTACCCCCCGGGAACCACCTGAACCCGCTGATCGGCCGCCGCATCAAGATCGCCCTCCCGGTCCGGGCCGTCCAGACGGCGTCGGCGGACTTCGTCGCGGCAACCGGTCGGCGAGCGCCCGAAAAGCCTGCCCGGCGCGCACCGGCCCCGCTCCCACTGCGCAGCGCGACGTCACGGCCGCGGATCACCAGCGGTTCGCTCGTGCGTGCCCGCTCATCCCGCCCGCGATGGGCTAGCCGTCTCGTCCCGCGAGCCGCCGGGTTGGGGATGGTAGCCGTACGCGGCGGCCCGTACCGTTTCCTCGTTCTCCAGCCCGGAGCCGATCGCGCCGCCGACGGTGGCCAGCGAGCTGGTGATCCAGGCGAGCGTCAGGTAGTCGGTGAAACTGACCGGCCGCTGCAAGGTCTGTTCCAGCACGGATGTGTCGATCAGCAGCGCGCCAACGAGCACCGTGCCAGCAAACAGCACCAGGTAGGACACGGCCGTGGCCAGGGCGAGGGTGAGGATCGTACCCAGGTTGAACAGCCGGGCCAGCTCAGCTGGCGTCTCCCGGTCTGGCTTCTCCCACAGGTCGTGCGCGACGATCAGCCAGGTCACCAACGCGGTCAGCCCGAGCAACATGATCACGGTGAGCCGGAGTCCTCCGAGCGCATCGCCCATCTGCCAGATGGTGTCCGTGGTGAGCGCGAACGCCGCCGTGCCGAACGCGCCGACGAGCAGCTTGGACAGGCCCAGCAGGGCGCGCCCCGGGCGGTTGGCGCGGACCATTCCGGTCAACAGCCGCACCCGGCCGATCAGCCCGGAGGCGACGTAGCCCAGATCCCCGTCGGCCTCGTCGACCACCCGGTGGACGGCGGGAATCCGACGTGTCATTTCGGCTGGTGCCCAGCCTGCCGGCGGCACCCGCTCGTCGGAAGCGTCGGTCAGCAGTCGGCTCACCAGATCCGGAACGACCGCGCGGGCCGCTCGCAGCTGAGGCAGTCCCAGCGCGGGCAGGGACACCATCGCCACTGCACGGCGAGCCGAGGTCTGCGCGACCAGCGGCACCCGTTCGGCGTTCAGCGGCAGGTCGGTCAGACAGATCGCGACGTCCCACCGGTCGTCGGCACGCCGTTGGGCCAGATCCTCGAGCAGCGCCTCAACGCCACCGTCGCGGCGCGGCGCCACCTCACCCCAGCCTTCCCGGATGGTCCACCGCACGTCCGCGTTCACCCGCTCGGCGAGCCGGCCGGCCAGCTCGGTGGTGAGCCGAGCTGCCACCCGGGCCGGGTGGTCCGGCGGGGTCGCCACCAGTCCGACGACGATCTCCGGGCGGTCCTGTTCGCTGTCGGTCATCGGTGCTCCTCACCGGCCAGCCGGGCCCGCCGCCGTCCATCGGCCAGTGCCGGCTCTGGCGTAGGCAGGCGGAGCCAGGCTGCTGTCGGCCCCCGCGGTGGCGTAGGCAGCCTGGCCACGCTGAAAAACACCTGCAGGTTGCCGGTTTCTAGTGTCGACCGTCCGGGTGCAGCAGAACCTTGGTCCAGCCGTCGGTGCGGGCATCGAAGTTCTGGTACCCCGTGGGCGCCTCGTCCAGCGTGAGTTCGTGGGACACCAAGAACGACGGGTGGGCCTTGCCGGTAGCGATGAGGTTCAGCAGCTGCCGATTGTAGTTCTTCACGTTGCACTGCCCGGTTGCCATGGTCTGCCCCTTGAACCAGAACATGCCGAAGTCGAACGGCACCTTGCCCTGCTTCTGTAGCGGGTCCGGCGCTCCCGGGTCCTGAGGCACGTACACGCCGACCACGCCGATCGTGCCGCCGAACCGCACGGAGTGCACGAGGTTGTTCACCGTCAGCCCCGCCTTCTCCTGGCCACCCGGGTCGTGCGCCTGGTAACCGACGGCCTCACAGCCGCGGTCCGCGCCCATCCCGCCGGTCTGCTCCAGGATCTGGTCGACCGGTGATCCCTTCGAATCGTCGATCGGGATCGCGCCGATCTGCTCCGCCAGGCGCAGCCGGTCCGGATGGCGGTCGACCACCATCACCTTGTTGGCGCCCTTGATGATCGCGGAGTACGCGGCGAGCAGGCCGACCGGTCCGCCACCGTAGACCGCCACACTGTCGCCGGGCCGTACACAGGCGAGCTCGGTGGCGTGCCAGCCGGTCGGGAAGATGTCCGACAGCATGACGTAGTCCTTCTGCCTGCTCATGTCCCGGGCGTCCGGCGGCAGGACCAGACAGTTGAAGTCCGCCCATGGCACCCGCAACAACTCGGCCTGACCGCCGTTGTAGGGACCCATGTCGGCGAACCCGTAGGCCGCGCCGGCCATGCCCGGCGCCGGGTTGGCCACCAGACAGAACGCGGTCAGACCCTGGTTGCAGTTGGCGCAGGACCCGCACGCCACGTTGAACGGCAGGCACACCATGTCGCCGACCTTGACCAGATCGACCCCTTCGCCGACCTCGATCACCTCACCCATGTTCTCATGCCCGAGCACGCGTCCAGACTCCATGTCCGTGCGTCCTTCGTACATGTGCAGGTCCGAGCCGCAGATGTTCGTCGTCGTAATCCGGATCAGCGCATCAGTCGGTCTCTCGATTCTCGCGTCCGGAACCTCCTTGACGCTGACAGTCCTGGGTCCCTCGTACACGACAGCCTTCATCTGTTTCCCCCGTGAAGAATTCGCTCACCGATGAGCCATGCCAATTCTGGCGTTCACATCCTCGCAGACCGTTGCGACCCTTAAGGGCGGTTTGCGCAGGAGTCTCATGACGCCGGACTGCTGATCGCCCCGTTCTCGGCCTGCCACGACTGTTCGTCCGCGACGCGCTGCGCGATCGCCGCCCATCCGTGGGCGCCCGGGTCAGTACCGCGATCATCCTGGCGAGCGACTGCCGCTCCGGTAGCGCGCTTCTCGGGGACGTCTGCTCTGGTCGCGGAGGCTCTGCCCACGCACTCCGGTGAGAACCCAGCGCACGAGCGTTGGGCGCGCCAACGATCTCCCTGGCGGACCCGGGTGGGGCGGTAGGCGAAGCGGTGGGGGCCGAGCCCGGCGTGGACGGCCGCCCGGTAAGCGGCCGTCCACAGTGGCGTCACGAATGCGGAGGGACTGTTCCCAGGTTCAGCGGTTCGTCACCCCGGTGGCAGAGGCTGGCGGGACCCGCTCGAACCGTACCCGGCTCAGCCATCCCGGGAGGTCACTGAGCACGTACAGCTCGCCGTGCACATCGGGGCCGATCGCGGTCGGCTGGGTGGGGAAGTTGCCGATCGTGGCGGACTCGTAGCCACCCGTGGGCTTGGGGCGGACGGCGAACGCGAGGGTCGAGCAGTAGTCGCTCGCGATGTAGGTCCCGTATGCCTCCGGGGTGGCGGACCCTCGGTACACCACGCCGCCGATCACCGAGCAGTTCTCCGTCATGTAGTGGTCGTACTCGAAGACCGGGTCGGTAAGCCGCACGCCCGGCCGGCACTGCGTCTGGTCGAAGACCGGCGTGCCCTCTCGGCAGGACCACCCGAGGTTCGCTCCCCGCTGCGACGGGCGGATGTGGTCGATCTCCTCGACCAGGCCCTGGCCGACGTCGCCGATCCACAGCGAGTTGTCGACCGGGTCGATGGAGAACTTCCACGGGTTGCGCAGCCCGTAGACCCAGATCTCCGGCCGCGCGCCAGGCGTGCGGACGAACGGGTTGTCCGAGGGTACGCAGTAGGGCTTACCCGCGCAGGTGCGGTTGACGTCGATCCGCAGAATCTTGCCGAGCAGGGTGCCGAGGTTCTGACCGCTCTTGAAGGGGTCGTTCGCGTTGCCGCCGTCGCCGAGTGACCAGTACAGGTAGCCGTCGCGGCCGAAGGCCACCTGTCCGCCGTTATGGTTGCCGAACTCGGCGTGCTCCTGGGTGAGCAGCACCTGCAGCCGGTCGGGAGCGCCGAGGGGCACCCGCGCCAGGGTCAGCGTGCCGGCCGGCAGGCTCGTGTAGGCCACGTAGAGGATCCCGGTACGCGCGAAGTTCGGCGCAGGCGTAATGCCGAGGAGGCCGCGCTCGTTGTCCGACGTGTCGATCCGGGCGGTCAGGTCGAGCACCGGCTCTGCCGCCAAGCCGGTATCGGGGTGGTACGCACGGACGGTGCCGCTCTTCTCTGCAATCAGCATCCGACCGTCCGGCAGTCCGGTGAGCGCGATCGGACGCTGCAGGCCGAACGCCAGCCGTTCGGATACCACGGTCAGCTCAGCGAGTGGCGCCGCACGGGTGTGCGATGGGCCGGCTGTCGCAGTGCTGGCCACCGGCGCCGGTGGCACCAGAAGCGCGGACAGGGTCAGGATGAGCAGCCCGGCCAGCATGGTGGCCGGGCGATAACGCCGTCGCTGCATGTTCAGCTCCTCGAGCAGGTGGGTGGGGGCGCGGTGTCGGCGGATACCGGAAGGACAATCCGGCCCAGGGTGCCAACGCGCCCTGGGCCGGAGTGGTGCCGTGCCGTCGGACCTGCCGATCAGGTGATGGTGATGTCGCTGCACCACATGTAGGTCTGGTCCAGGTGTGACGCCCTCCAGATCACGAACAGGATCTGGTTCCCGCTGCGTGCGGGGAGCGAGACGTTGAACGAGATGTTCTGCGCTGGCGCGTAGCGCCCGGTCGTCGCGATCAGGTCGAGGTTGCCCCACCCGAGCCGCTGGGTGGCCGGGTTGAACCCCTGCTTGGTGACGTAGACCTGGAAGTAGTCAGCGCCGTGGCTGGCCTGGTCGTACATCTGGACCGTGAGGTTGCGGCTGACGGTGGTCGTCTTCCATGCCCCGGGCTTGTTCACCGCGTCGTTCCTGGAGAGGGCGTTGCTGCACAGCTGCCCATCGGGCGTGCGAGCCTGGTACTGGCCAGCGAGGCCGTCCCGCAGTTGACTCATCCAGTTCCACATGGTGTCGGGGTTCGCCTGGAACGCTTGCCAGCACATCGGGTCCTGCTGCTGCATGGCCGGGTTCGTGTGCTGGTTGCCCCAGGTCTTCCAGCACTGGTACGCGCGAGTCGCCGGACTGATGACGGTGCCGTGGGCCTGGGCTGCGCCGGTCCAGGGCAGCGTGCCGACCACCATGGCGAACATCAGGACGAGCGCCTGGAGGGACCGCCGGACGGTTGACCGGGGTCGTCCGCCGGATTGGTCGGACCTGTGTGAACGCACTGTTCATCCTCCGTTCCTCGGTACGAGAGATCAGCATGGGAACGCTCCCAAAGCCACTGTTGCATCTATCAACTTAAATATCAATGCTGATCTATCTATAGGTGGATGTGAAGCAAGCTGTCCGGGATCGCCGGATCGGTGACGGGTCCACGGACCCTGCTCGGCGGCCCGGCGTGGTCAGAGCCCGGCTGCGGCGTCGTACCGGCGGCGCTGGTCGGCCATCTCCGTAGCGGTCAGCGCCTCCTCCTGCGCCAACGTCGCGTACTTGGCCGGGAACATCTCCCGCAGCCGATCAACGAACCTGACGTCGGCTGTCGCCTCGACGACCTGGATGCCCGGAGGGTCGGTGGACAGGTCCATGATCAGAGGGCCGGCCAGCTTGACCGCCACGTCCCAGGGACGCTTCTGCTCGGCGACTCCGCAGAGGTGAAAGCCGTAGACCTTCTGGACGTCGGCGAGGGCGGTGGCTTCTGCCGGCTCGTAGCCGTAGACGCGAACCCCGCAGATCACTGGCGGCTTCTCCGTCGTGTTCCCCTGCTGGGCGCTGTGTCCGGCGTGGTTGTGCTGCCCCGGGTCCGCCTGTTCGAGCGTGGTCCGCATCCGGGCCACAATCTGCGCTTGCAGATCCGCCGGCTCCGCCTCCGGGTCGGCCCGGTTGAGCAGTACGACCGCGCCGACCGACACCGCCAGCAGGATCACCGCCGCCCAGAGCGGGCGACGGCCGTACCGCTCCGCGAAACTCTCTCGGGAATCCATGATCGCTTCTCACCTCGTTGCCGGTTTCTGGTGCGTTGGCAGACCGATTCGGATGCCCCGGCATGTCAGCGGTCGAGCGCGTCGGCCATCGGGGCCGCGTGCCGGGGGATACGTGTGGCGGGGGAATGCCCACCCGGCGGAGTGCCCGCCGTCCTGGCGATGGCCCGGCGATGGGCCTGCGCGCGTCTGTCACGGCGACGCGCTGCTGGCCCTGCGATGCTCCCGTGCTGGCCGTTCTCAGCACGGTTGCCCCCGTGCTGCGGCGATATGAGCCATTCCAGCACGTCTGCGTCCACTCTGGCAACATTGACAAGCGTCAGTGCGGATTCGACCCCGGGCGGGCGGGGCGGCGGTGATGCGCCGACCGGGCGTCGCGGAGCGCGACGGCTCGGATGCCGGCGCCGACGCTCGGCCGCGCTGGCGCCCCGCGGCCGGTCAGGTCCGGAGCGGCGCCGAAGGCTTACCCATCGGTTGGTTCCTGCTCGCGCAGGGTCGCGCGGGTCTGCATGAGTGCGAAGCCGAGCAGGTTCAGTCCTCGCCACCGTGCGGGGTCGGCGGCGTGCGGGTGGTCGGCGGTCAGGCCGATGCCCCAGACCCGGTCGAGCGGACTGGCCTCCACGAGCACCCGCTCGCGGGTGCCCAGCAGGTAGGTGCGCAGCGCGGGATGCTGGCCGAACTTCGCCGCGCTGCCGGTCACCACGACGTCGTACCGGTGCTGCTCCCATACCTGCTGGTCGAAGCTGGCGACCTGCCGGCCGAGGGTCTTCGCCGCGTGCGGGTGCCTCACCGTCAGGATCTGGGCGGCCGTCGCCTGGTCACCGAACAGGGTCGCCTTGCGCCACATCATGTAGTGCTCGGTCGTGGGGAAGCGCAGCCCGTCGATGGTGAACGGCGCCGGCCACCACTGACTCAGGCAGCCAGCCCCGATGGCGCCGTCGCGTTGCGGCTGGTGGCCCCAGAAGAACAGGAACTTAACCCGGGCGCCCGAACGCATCTCGCCGGTCAGCTCGGCGACACTGCTCAGTGACGTGGCCATACGGGGGAGTGTGGGGCACCAGCAGGTTCCGCCGCATCGCCATTACCGCGGCGATCTCGTCACGTCACCGTCGGTGTCGCGCTCGTCGCCGGCCCAACACTATCGGCCGCCGGACGCGCAAATCGAATTGATTCGATATAACATCGCGGCAGGGCAGGGTCACTCCGCACGGGCGTACGACGCCAATGCACTTCATCCACCGGGCGATCCGGGCAGCGGCCGGTGGTCACACCGAGGAGAAACGCAGATGAACGACCTACCCGCTCGACCGAAACACCGAACCAGAGGTGCCGCCAGGCTGCTTCTGGGTGGGGCCTGCGCCCTGGCGGTCACCGTGTCCTCGATGGCCATGGCGACCTTCGCCCAAGCCGATCTCAGCGGCCCGCCCGGGACCACACTGCAGGCCGCCGCCGAGCGCAGCGGCCGGTACTTCGGCGCTGCCATGGGGGCGGACCGTCTCAACGATTCGGGCTTCCTGGCCATCGCGGACCGCGAGTTCGACATGATGACGGCCGTCAACGAGATGAAGCCCGACGCGACCGAGCCCAACCAGGGTCAGTTCGACTTCCGTAACGGTGACGCGATCTACAACTGGGCCACCCAGCACGGCATGCGGGTCCGCGGTCACACCCTGGCCTGGCACGCTCAGCAGCCGAGGTTCTGGGGGAGCCTCAGCGGCAGCGCCCTGCGGTCCGCGATGATCAGCCACATCAACGGCGTGATGGCCCACTACAAGGGCAAGCTCGCCTACTGGGACGTGGTGAACGAGGCCTTCGCCGAGAACGGCAGCCGGCGGTCGTCGAACCTGCAGTCCACCGGGAACGACTGGATCGAGGTGGCGTTCCGGACCGCGCGCGCCGCGGACCCGAGCGTGAAGCTGTGCTACAACGACTACAACATCGAGAACTGGACGTACGCCAAGACGCAGGGCGTCTACAACATGATCAGGGACTTCAAGTCCCGGGGCGTCCCGGTCGACTGCGTCGGGCTCCAGACCCACTTCACCGGTGGCAGTTCGCTGCCGGGCAACTTCCAGCAGACGCTGTCCAGCTTCGCGGCCCTCGGGGTCGACGTGGCGTTGACCGAGGCCGACGTCACCAACGCCTCGACCAGCCAGTACCAGGGCCTGACTCAGGCCTGCATGAACGTCCCCCGCTGCGTCGGCATCACGACGTGGGGCATCCGGGACAGCGACTCCTGGCGCGGCAGCGAGAACCCGCTGCTGTTCGACCGCAACAGCAGCCCCAAGGCGGCGTACACCGCCGTCCTCAATGCTCTCAACGCCGCCTCCACCACTGTGCCGGGCACGCCGCCGACCACGACCCCGCCGACCACCGCTCCGCCGACGACTGCTCCACCGACCACCGCTCCACCGACCACCGCTCCGCCAACGACCGCTCCGCCGACCACCGCTCCGCCGACGACTGCTCCGCCGACCACGCCGCCGCCGGGTGCCTGTACCGCGACGTACCGCATGGTCAACAGCTGGAGCGGCGGCTTCCAGGGCGAGGTCACCGTGGCCAACAACGGGTCCGCCGCCCTCAGCGGCTGGACCGTACGGCTGACGCTGGCCAGCGGGCAGACCATCGCCAACGTCTGGAACGGCATCAACACCGGCACCAGCGGGACGGTCAGCGTGCGTAACGCCGACTACAACGGGTCCCTCGGCGCGAACGCCTCGACCACCTTCGGCTTCCTGGTCAACGGCAGCAGCAACGCCGCGCCCGGCGGCCTCTCCTGCACCAGCCCCTGACCGGCGACACGCACCAACCCGCCGCCTCAGGACGCTGACCCGGGCCCGGAGCCGGTGGCTCCGGGC
>NZ_JBFAPG010000186.1:0-10749 GCF_040675595.1 Micromonospora sp. NPDC049580 | reverse complement strand
TCGACCTCGGCGTCACCGACCGGGCCTTCGGCTACCCCCTCGAACTGCTGATCCGGGCCGCCGCCGCCGGCTGGCGGATCTACGAGCTGGACGTCACCTACGCGCCCCGGGCCGCCGGCACCCGGTCCAAGGTGTCCGGTTCGGTGCGGGGCACCCTGCGCGCGACCCGTGACTTCGCCGGGGTGCTGCGTACCGTGGAGGGCCCCCGGTGACCGTCCTGTTGGTGGTCGCCAAGGCGCCAGTCGCGGGGGCGGTGAAGACGCGGCTCTGCCCACCGGCCACCCCGGCGCAGGCGGCCCGGATCGCGGCCGCCGCGCTGCGCGACACCCTCGACGCCGTCCGCGCCACCCCCGGTGTCACGCCGGTGCTGGCCTGGACGGGTCGGCTGACCGAGGCGGAGGACGCCGCCGCGTTGACCGCCGCGCTGGCCGGCTGGGTGGTGCTCGACCAGCGCGGCGTCGGCCTGGGCGATCGGCTCGCCAACGCGTACGCCGAGGTCGCGGCGGCGTACCCGGGTCGGCCGGTGCTGCAGATCGGGATGGACACCCCGCAGGTGACGCCGACCGGGCTGGCCGCGGCGGTGGTGCGGCTGGGAGCCACCGACGCGGTGCTCGGCCGGGCGCGCGACGGCGGCTGGTGGTCGCTCGGGCTGCGCGACCCCCGGCACGCCCGGGTGTTGCGCGACGTGCCGATGTCGACGCCGGACACCGGCCACGACACGTGGGCGGCCCTGACCGGGCGCGGCCTGCGTACCGCGCCGTTGCCGGTGCTGCGCGACGTCGACGAGTGGTCCGACGCCCTCGCGGTGGCCGTCGAGGCGCCCGAGGGTCGGTTCGCCCGACAGGTCGCGGCGGTCCGCCTCGCCCTGCAGCCGGGAGGTCGGCGGTGAATCCCGTCGACACCGCCCCGATCGAGGCGCTATCGACGTCGCCTGCGGTGCCGGCGCGGGGGCACGACGGGTCGTCGGCGGGCACGGGGGCGGATCCGTTCGCTGCCGCCCTCGCCGACCGCGCGGCCCGGAGGCGGTGGCTCGTGCACGGCGACGGTGTCCGCAGCCGGCTACCGGTGGACCGCTGGCACGGACCGGCCGAGCCGGCGGTCGCCGGGCTGGTCGAGCGGTGCGCCGGGCCGACACTCGACCTCGGTTGCGGGCCGGGGCGGCTCACCGTGGCGCTGACCCGGGCCGGGCGGACGGCGGTCGGTGTGGACGTCTCCGCGACGGCGGTGCGGCTGACGCGGGCCCGGGGCGCGGTGGCGGTGCACGGCGACCTGTTCGAGCCGCTGCCCGGCGAGGGCCGGTGGGCGCACGCGGTGCTGATCGACGGGAACATCGGCATCGGCGGTGAACCGGTCGCGCTGCTGCGCCGCTGCCGGGAGCTGCTCGCACCCGACGGAACGGTGCTGGTCGAGCTGGAGCCGCCCGGCGCGGGGCTGTGGCAGGGCCTGGCCCGGGTGGCCGCCGAGCAGCGCGCCGGCCGGTTGCTGCTCGGCCCGGCGTTCCGCTGGGCCCGGCTGGACGCGCGCGCCGTGCACCCGGTCGCCGACGCCGCCGGCCTGGCGGTACGGGACGTGTTCCGGCGGGGGCGACGCTGGTTCGGCGAGCTGGCAGCGGGTCGCTGACGCCGCGGGGCGTCAGGCCGTCGGGAGGCGGACCACGAATCGGCAGCCGCCGACGACGTTCTGCACGTCCACCCGGCCGCCGTGCGCCTCGACCAGCCCGCGCACGATCGCCAGCCCCAGCCCGCCGGAGCCCTCCCCACCGGAGCGGGGCGTACGGGCCGGCTCACCCCGGAACGCCACGTCGAACAGCCGGGGCAGGTCGTCTTCCGGAATGCCGCCGCAGGTGTCGGCGATCGCCAGCCAGGCGGCGTCGCTCTCGCATCCGGCGTCCACCCGTACCGTGCCGTCGCTCGGCGTGTAGTGCACCGCGTTGAGCAGCAGGTTGCCCACGACCCGGGCCAGCTCGGGCTCGCTGGCCAGCACGGTGGGCCAGCCCGACTCGGCGGCCACCAGGCGGATGCGGCGGGCCTTGGCCAGCGGCGCGGTGCCGGCCAACGCGTCGGAGACCACCTCACCGAGCGGCACCGCCGACAGTGTCAGGCGCAGCGCCCCGGCGTTGATCCGGGACAGCTCGAACAGGTCGTCGACGAGTCGGGTCATCCGGTCGGTCTGCAGGCGGATCCGCCGGTGGTACTCGGCGACCGTCTCCGGGTCGTCGACCACCCGGTCCTCCAGCGCCTCGGCCATCGCCCGCAGGCCGGCCAGCGGCGTCCGCAGGTCGTGTGACACCCAGGCCACCAGGTCCCGGCGGCCCTTCTCGACCCGCCGTTCCCGCTCCCGGGCCTGGGCCGCCCAGACCGCGGCCACGGCCAGTCGCCGCCCGAAGTACCAGCCGACGCCGAGGCTCACGACCGCCGCCGCGGCGACGGTGAGCAGGACGACCTGGAGGTCGTGCGGAGACAGGAACATCGCCTGGGCGACCACCACCACCCCGGCCACCACGGCGGCCACGGTGACGGTGAGCAGGACGCACACGTGCACGGTGATCGACCGGTGGCGCAGCAGCCGCAGGGTGAGCGCGCCCAGCAGGCCCACGCCGAGCGCGGCCGTGAGCGCCGCCCCGAAGATCAGCGCCAGGTCACGCATCGGCTGGCTCGTACCGGTAGCCGACGCCCCAGACCGTGACGATCCGTCGCGGCTCGGCCGGGTCGTCCTCGATCTTCTCCCGCAGCCGTCGCACGTGCACGGTCACCGTGGACTGGTCGCCGAAGTTCCACCCCCACACCCGTTCCAGCAGCTCGGTGCGTTTGAACGCCCGCGTCGGGTGCCGCATGAGGTGTGCCAGCAGATCGAACTCGCGCAATGTCAGGGCCAGCTCGCGGCCGTGCAGCCGGGCGATCCGTGGCCCGGTGGCCACCTCCAGCCCCGCGTCGGCCAGCAGCTCGGCTGCCGGCGCGGCCGGCTCACCGGCCCGACGTAGCACCGAACCGACCCGCAGCACCAGCTCGCGCGGAGAGAACGGTTTGCCCAGGTAGTCGTCGGCGCCCAGTTGCAGGCCGAGCACCCGGTCCGCCTCGTCGCCGCGTGCGGTCAGCATGATGATGGGTACGCCGTCCGGCCGCTCCCGCAGCCGCCGGCACACCTGCAACCCGTCCAGCCCGGGGAGCATCAGGTCCAGCACGACCAGGTGCGGCGGCCGGTCCTGGACGGCCTCCAGGGCGGCCAGCCCGTCCCCGACGTGGCTCACCTCGTACCCTGCGTGCTCCAGGTAGCGGCACACCACGTCGCTGACGGTGCGATCGTCGTCGACCACGAGCACCCGCTGCGCCACCGGCCACCTCCCGGGCCAGCCTAGCCAGCGGAGCCGACGGCCCCGAACCGGGAGATCTTGCGGTTCGCTTACGGTGCCGCGACCGCCGTGCCCCACACCTGTCGAAGCAGCGCGAGCAGACCGTGCCCGTCCTCGATCACGGCATCGGGAACGAGTTCGGGATGTGGCGGCTCCCGGTCGGTCCGGGGCGACCGCATGAGGATCGCCGCCTGAGCACCGGCGCGGCGGGCACAGGCGATGTCCCGGTGCACGGTGTCACCCACGAACCAGCATTCGTCGATGGACACGTCGATGGCCCGCGCCGCCAGAAGGGCGAGCTGTGGGTTGGGTTTGCGGGGCCCGGCTTCGTCGCTGTAGAACTCGGCGGCGAACAGCTCGGACAAGCCGGCGGTGTTCAGGTAGTCCCGGTGGGCGGCGCCGCACAGCGTGTTGCTGACCACCGCCAGCCGCAGGCCGGCAGCAGCGGCGGCACGCAGCGCCTCCGGGATGCCCGGGCGGACCTCCCACTCGGCTCGCGAGGTCCAGGCGTACGCCAGTGCGGTCGCCTCCCGCTCGACGGCCGCACGGGCCGCAGGCGGCCATCGTGGCGTCACGAACTCGGCCCATACCCGCGCGTGCGGCAGCTCGACCGGGTCGCCTGTCGTGCCCACCTCGTCACGCCAATGCGCGTACGCGGTCGTGCCCTCGCTCAGGTCGGCGGCGATCTGCGCGTCGGAGACCAGCCCACCCAGGAGGTGCGAGAACCGGTCGACCAGCGCGGGCGGCGCCGGGGGCTGTGGCGGCGCGTCGACCAAGACGCCACCGAAGTCCAGCAGGAGCGCGCGAGGTGAGCGAAGCATGTCGGCAATCCTGCACCAGTACGCACGGGAAGGGGAGGCGAGCACGAGGTCGACCGTTTCGGAGGATGTGGAGCAGGGTCGCCTTGCCTACTCATCGGTGTCGCTGCAAGCTAGGCGTAGGGCACGCCGTAGGGGCACGGTGGGAGGTTCAGTTGGATCATTCGGTCGTCCGCTCGCGACTTGAGGGCCTGGTCGATGACGCGGCGTACCTTCCCGAGCGCGCTCTGGGCGTTCTGGCCACCATTCCGGCGATCGAGGAACAGCTCCGGGGCAGGAATTCCCGAAAGCGTGACTATTCGCTGCGGGACCACACGATCATGGTCTGTTCCCTGTTCGAAAAGTGGTTCAGTGCCGTCCCGCTGCCGCTTGGCCTGCGGCTGCGGGCGCTCCGACTCTTGCTGTGCCTTCACGACATCGGTAAGCCCCGCGCTCTGGCCGAGGAGCAGAAGGGCCTGCAGCACGAATACACCCTGGCGGTCTGGTCGGATCTGCGGGACGCGCTGCCGATCAGTGATCGGGAGTGGGCCATCTGCCGAGGGCTCCTGTCCGACGACGCCCTCGGTCTGTACGTGCGGGAGAAGATCTCTCTGGACGAGTCCTGCGACCGGATCACGACCATGGCGTCCGTTGGTGGTCGTGCCGAGCCGGGGCCCTTCGTCGACCTGTTGACCATCTATTACCAGGTCGATGCCGGCGCCTACACGCGCGCGGCGTTCCTGCTCGATCCCGGCGAGTTCATCGAGAAGCCGAAACTTGAGGCGGTGTTCCTCAAGGACGCTGCGGGAGACCTCTGCTTCTCGCCCCAGAAGAACAGGTTCGTCTTCGCAGCGCCCGTCGAAGAACGACACCGGCGGTTGCGTGACCGCCTGAGCGCGGGCACTTCTTGACATCCGGAGGTCGGGAATGGACGACTCGACCAAGAAGCTCATCGCCGACTGGCATCGACGCAGCAGGCAGAGTCAGCGTGTGCAGTACGACACCGGTAACCACTACTCCCGCCTGAACAGCCTGATCGGCGGCACGACGATCGCGCTCTCCGCCGTCGTGAGCACGGGAATCTTCGCAACCCTCGCGGCCGACCCGGCACTCTGGATACGGATCGCGACCGGTGTCCTGAGTCTGTGTTCCGTGGTCCTGTCCA
This sequence comes from Micromonospora sp. NPDC049580, assembly GCF_040675595.1. NCBI lineage: Bacteria > Bacillati > Actinomycetota > Actinomycetes > Micromonosporales > Micromonosporaceae > Micromonospora > Micromonospora sp. NPDC049580. The sequence goes on along the minus strand of NZ_JBFAPG010000186.1, from coordinate 5,438 downwards.
GTCTCCAGACGTTCCTCCGCTTCGAGCAGCGGGCCGATCGCTACCGCGCGGATTCGGCCAGGTACGGCGCCATCCGCCGGGAGTTGGAACAGATCATGGCGATCCCACCCGGACGTGACTCTGATCTGCGGGACGCGCTCGGTGCCATCAAGAAGCAAATGGATGACCTGGCCCAGGGTTCGCTGACCATACCTGCCCGTGTGAAGCGTCGGGCAGTCCGGGATCTGTCCGCCAAACCGCGGCAGAACGTCCTGTTCACGCCGTTCGACGAGCGCCGTGCGGCGGAGTCCGATGCGCTCGCGCTCGACACCGGGCCCAAGGAGGTCGGTGCGGGATCGAACTAGGAGGGTGCAGTCGGTGCTTGTCGCGATCGAGGGAATGACGAATGCCGGGAAGTCCACGACCTGCGGGGCCGTCGCCGCGCTCCTGCGTTCCGACGGAGTGCCCTGCGTCGAACTGAAGGATCTCGTGGTCAGAGATCCGATCTCGACGCGGCTGAAGTCGATCACCAACCCGGCCGGGTTCGCGGACGAGCTGGACGCCAACACGGAACTCATGCTGTATGCCGGTCACCTCAGCCGGAAGGCCCACCTCCTGAGCAGGGTCTCCGCCGACGCGCCGGACGCCATCGTCATCGCGGACCGTTGGTCGCTGTCCGTCTCCGCCTTCTTCGTTCACGTGCGGGGCCTGCCGCCGGAGGTCGTGGCAGGGGTCACCGCCTTTGCCAGCAGGGGAATCGAACCGGACGTGACGGTCTTCCTCGATGTCTCGTTGTCGACCACGCTCGAGCGGAGCGCACTCAGCCCGTTCAGCCGCAAGGACATCGGGCTGGAGTCCTACTGGACGGCGCTGCGGGCCGGATATCTCGACGGGCTGAAGGAGAGTCCGGGCAGAACAGAGGTCTTTTCCAGTGACCGCGAGGATCCCCGCACGCTCGCCCGCCGCATCGTGCGAGTCGTGCTCTAGGGACCTCGGACGATGACGCGGGGGCCTGTTGTGCGTTCGTTGCCAGAAGTCCAGATGTGCGTGTCGGTCGCGGCCGCCTGCCTGCCCGGTCTGCACGCGACGAAGCTGACCGCGACGGCGATAGACCGCGAACCGTTCCTCCATCCCGGGGTGCGCTCGGTCCGGTCCGTCACCGTCGGAAAGGCCGCGCACGAGATGGCGTCGGCCATCGTCGCGGCCAGCGGCACCCGATTCCGAGGCGGAATCTGCGTGTCGAAGTCCATGGGCACGCCGATCCCCGGCGTGACCCAACTGGTGGGAGACCATCCCTTCCCGCGCGGCAACAGCCTCACCGCCGGCATCCAACTCCGCTCGTTCCTGACGTCAGGCGCCTACGACCAGCGCGACGTGATCGTGTTCGGCATCTCGGGAGGAGCGTCGGCGCTGGCGGTCCTGCCGCTGCCACCGGTCACTCTCGAAGACCTCACCGAGGTCACCCGGATCCTGGTGCTCTCCGGGGTGGACGTGACCACCGTCAACATGGTCAGGCGGTCGGTGTCCGCCATTCACAACGGCGGGCTCCTGTCGTACTCACTGGGTGCCCGCTGCTGCTCGTACATACTGTGCGACAACGTTCAGGTGGGGCCGGCCGGCGTCGGCTCGGGCATGACGTACCCGTCCGTCACGGATGCCGACGCGGTCGTCGAGATCATGCAGAAGGCCGAGATCCCGAGCAGGTTGACGGCGAACTTCGTCGCCGCGATGGAGTTGCGCAGAAGCAGGTTCGCCGGTCACGCGGAATGCCGGAACACCATGGTCGGCGATCCAGGGCTCGCGGTGCGGCTCTGCGCCGAGGAGGCGGCGCGTCGCGGGTTTCGAACCGACATCATCGGTAGCGCCCTGCAGGGCAGTACGCAGGATGTGGCGGCGCTCTTCGCCCGCCGTCTGGATCTGGCGACCCGCGACGGCGGGCCACCACCCCGGGTCGTGCTGGGCGGCGGCGAAGCCACTGTCAACGTCCGTGGAGGCGGGCGGGGCGGCAGATGTCAGGAACTGGCCTGGCGGGTGGCACGGCACATCTCGGGCTCCCGCTCGACCTGCTTCGTCGCTCTGGCGACGGACGGCCAGGACTTCGTCGCCGAGGCAATGGGCGCGTGGGTCACCGGCGGGAGCTTCGGCCTGCTGAGCGACCTCGGCTACTCGTGGGAACGGGTCCTGGCCGACAACAACACCTACGAGCCGCTGGCGAGGATGGGGCAGATCATCGAGGCGGCGCTGACCGGCACCAACGTCTGTGACATCTACGCCCTGTTCCGCTGGTAGGCGCACTGCCCACCGAACCCGCACCGACTGATCGGTCCGGCGGCGCGGGCTGCGTACGATGCGGGGCTGGGTTTCCCTCGTCGCGGCGGAGGTATCGGCAGATGGCAGGCCAGCACGAGGGTTACGCCCTCGGTGTCGACCTCGGTACGTCCAACACGGTCGCCGTGCTGCGGTGGCCGGACGGGCGGACCCGTCCGCTGCTGATGGACGGTCAGCCGGTCAGCCCGTCCGCCGTGTACGCCGATCCGGACGGCACCCTGCACGTCGGGATGGACGCCCGGCGGTTGGCGCAGGCCGATCCGGCCCGGTTCGAGGCGAACCCGAAGCGCCGGGTGGACGAGCCGACCGTGCAGCTCGGTGACCGCGCGTACGCTCCGGCGGAGCTGCTCGCCGCGGTGCTGACGGCGGTCGGTCGGGCCGCGGTGGACGCCGTCGGCTTCCTGCCGCCGGCCGTGCTCACCTGCCCCGCGGCCTGGGACGACACGCGCCGGCAGGTGCTCGCCGACGCGCTGCTGCGGGCGGGCTGGCCGCAGGCGGCCGAGCACACCCTCGCCGGGCCGACGCCGCCGGGCACCCGGCTGCTGCGCGAGCCGGTGGCCGCCGCCCGCTACTACACGCAGGTGCTGCACCGGCCGGTGCCGGTCGGCGGCGCGATCGCGGTGTTCGACTTCGGCGGCGGAACGCTCGACGTCGCGGTGCTGCGCAACGAGGGCGCCGACCCGTGGGGTGACTCCGGCTTCCGGGTGGTCGCCGACGGTGGCCTGCCCGACCTGGGTGGTCTCGATCTGGACGCGGCGCTGGTGCAGCGGGTGGGCGAGCTGCTCGGCGAGCGGCACGCCCGGCGGTGGGCCCGGCTGGTCCGCCCATCGGATCCGGCGCAGCGCCGTGACCAGGTCCGGCTGTGGGACGAGGTGCGCGGTGCGAAGGAGACGCTGTCGCGTTCGGCCGAGGCCCCGGTCGCGGTGCCGGGGGTGGCCGAGGCGGTGCGGTTGACGCGGGAGGACGTCGAGCGGGTGGCCGCGCCGCTGCTGCACCGGGCGGTGCAGCGGGCCCGGGAGGTCATCGCCGCGGCCGGGCTCCGCCCCGACCAGCTCGCCGGGCTGTTCCTGGTGGGCGGCTCCTCGCGGATCCCGCTGGTCGCCCGGATGCTGCACGCCGAGCTGGGAGTGGCGCCGACGGTGCTGGACCAGCCGGAGCTGCCGGTGGCCGAGGGCGCGCTGACGGACCTTCCGCTGCGCCGAGCGCTTCCGGCGTACGCGGGACCGCAGGCCGCCCCGGCCGCGCTGCCCGTACCGCCTCCGGCGCCGGCCGTCCCGGCTCTCGCAGGCCCGTCCGCGCCGGCTGCGGCGTCGATCGCGCCGACCGTACCGTCGCAACCCGGGCCGGCGGCGGCCCGGCCGGGCGGCCCGGGGTGGCCGCCAGCGCTCGCGCCGACCGTGCCGGAGCCGGCGGGCGTCGCGGGCACGCTGGTCGGCGCGGCGGGTGCCACGCCGACGCCCACCCCGCCCGGCGGTACGACCTGGCGGCGGGCCCGTTGGGTGGTGCTCGGCGCGGTGCTCGCCCTGGCCGGGGTGGCCACCGCGGCGACGCTCTACCTGCTGCGGGACCGCTACCCGGACCTGGAGTTCGGATCGCTGGGCGAGCTGTCGAGGCTGCCGGCCGGCGCCGAACGGCCCGCCGGCACGTGGACCGCGGTGCTCGGCGACCGGGCCTACCTCGGGTACCCGCTGCCGGACGACCGGCTGGAGGTGGTCGCCGTCGACACCGGCACCGGCGACGAGCTGTGGCGACGGCAGACCGGCGTCACCGCCGACGACTGGGCCGGCCTGGTCGCCGTACCGGGGGCGGTCGCGGTCCTCGCCGACGCGCCGGGCGACAGCACACCGCGTGAACTGGCCGTTCTGGACGGCCGCTCCGGCGCCCAGCGCTGGCACCGGGCGGTCCGCGGCGACGACGACGTCTACTTCTCCGACGACACCGCAGTGCTGGTGGACCGGGCCGCCGGGCGGCTGGTCGGCCTGCGGCTGGGCGACGGCACCGACAAGTGGAGCAAGCCCAACCCGCGTGACCAGTACGGCGGCGCGCGTACCGTCGTCCGGCCGGTGGGCACCGACGAGGCGGCGGGTGGGCCGGCGTACCTCGACGGCGGCGCCCGCGACCCGTGGACGGGCAAGGGGCGACGACTCGTGCAGATCGGGGCGGACCGCTCGGCGCGGCTGCTCGACATGTCCTCCGGCTCGGTGCTGCGCGAGTGGGGCAACGTCGCCGACCTCGACGACCTGGTGGTGGCGCACGAGGACCGCCTCTACGTGGCCCCCACCGACGGCGGGTACCAGGTGCTGGCGTACGACCTGGGTTCCGACGCGGCGCCGGTGGTCCTCTACCGGGCCGAGAACGCGGAGTACCGGCCGAAGGCGCTGGTGGCCTGCGGCGAGCGGCGGGCCTGCCTGGTGCAGGTGCGCAACAGCGACGCCGAGCGCACCGAGGTGGTGGCGGCGACCGAGGGGAAGTCGGCGATCTCCTGGTCGGCGCCGGGCGCGACCGCTCTGGTGCCGGTCGGCGAGCAGGTGCTCACCCAACGGGAGTACCCGAAGGCGACCGTCACCCTCTTCGACGCCACCGGCAAGGCGGTGCTGGCCGACCGCCCCGGCGTGGCGGCCCGACTGGACGCCGGCAACCTGCTCGTCTTCGCCGAGCCGACCAGCACGGTGGCGGACAACCGCAGCGTGGCCGGCGTGTGGGCCGAGTCGGGCGCCGTCGACGAGTTGGGCCAGCTCGTCGACGTCCGCAGCGCGTCCTGCTCGTGGAACACGCGGGTGATCGCGTGCGGCGCGGACAAGGACTTCGTGCTGTACCGGTTCACCGACGACTGACCGCCGGCCGGGCAGCGGTCAGGCGCGGACGATGTCGGTGCCGTCGACCCGCACGGGGATCTCGGTGAGCCCCCGGCTGGCGGGCCCGCCCAGGCGGGAGCCGTCGCCGATCGCGAACGTGGAGTTGTGCGCCGGGCAGGTGATCACTCCGTCGCGCGGTGCGCCGACCCGTACGCCCTGGTGGGGGCAGGTCGCGTCGTACGCGGTGAAGGTGCCGGCCTCGGCCTGGACGACCAGGACCCCGTCGAACACCGTGCCGCCGCCGACCGGCACGTCGCCGGTGCGAGCCAGCACGGT
>NZ_JBFAPG010000185.1:0-10797 GCF_040675595.1 Micromonospora sp. NPDC049580 | reverse complement strand
GCCGGTGCCTGACGGCACCGGCCGCTTCTTCATGCCCGCCGGAGCAACCGGCACCGACCAACCCGAAGGGCATCTCCCATGACAACCCACCCATCTGCCACGGCCCGAGTGACCAGCGCTACGAGCTGCAGCGCCACGATCCCGCCCAAGCACGCAGCCGATGCTGCCATCGCCCTCCAATCCGCCCCCTCTCACGGCGAGCTGACGGAGGTCAAGGAGCGAACGGCGCACGCCCACCGCAGCGTGTGCCGGCCGGGGCGACCGCCGGACGGAGGCACATGACGCTGCCGCCCGACCACCAATCTGAACATCACCAACAGCCGGATTCGACCGCGCCGGCCGACGAGCGACTTGACCAGCCGAGCGAAGACGACCGTTCATGGACGGTCGAGACCATCGACAGCAACACACCGCCCAGCGTCATCAGCGTGGTAGTACCCGGCCAGCCACCCGAGCTGAACCCCGGCGCCGCTGCCGCCCTGCTGAAGCTACTCAGACACGTGAACGAGCGCCGCACCGACAACTCGAAACAGGAGAACCGATGACCGCCCCTCAACCGAAACCCTTCGCCTTCTACGGCCGCGTGTCGACCGAAGACAACCAGGACCCTGAATCGTCCCGAAGCTGGCAACTCACCCGAGCAACCACACTCATCCAGCCTCACGGTGGACGCATCGTCACCGAGTACTTCGACGTCGGCCAGAGCCGATCCCTCCCCTGGCAACGCAGAGTCCAGGCCAGCCTTCTTCTCGCGGCGCTGCGCGATCCCAGGCGGGGGTTCTCCGACGTCGTCGTCGGCGAACCCCACCGCGCCTTCTACGGCAACCAGTTCGGTCTCACGGTGCCGCTGTTCGCTCACTACGGCGTCGAACTGTGGGTGCCCGAGATCGGCGGCCCGATCGACCCGGACAACGAGGCCCATGAACTGGTCATGTCCGTCTTCGGCGGCATGAGCAAGGGCGAACGCAACCGCATCAAGCTTCGCGTCCGCACCGCCATGGCCGCCCAGACCCTCCTCGAGGGCCGCTACCTCGGCGGACGCCCGCCTTACGGCTACACACTTCGCGACCTCGGACCCCACCCCAACCCGGCCAAGGCCGCCGACGGCAAACACCTCAAGGGCCTCATTCCCGACGAGCAGACCGCCCCGGTCGTGCAGCGGATCTTCGCCGAGTTCCTCTCCGGTATCGGCATCTTCGCCATCGCCGAGGGACTCACCGCCAATCACGTGCCCTGCCCGTCAGCACACGACCGCGCCCGCAACCAACACCGCAGCGGCATCGCCTGGTCCAAGAGCGCCGTCCGCGTCATCCTTACCAACCCCCGCTACACGGGCCGGCAGGTCTGGAACAAGCAACGCACCGATGAGGTGCTGCTCGACGTCGACGACGTGGCGATGGGCCACACCGGGGTGATGCGCTGGAACCCCCGCGACAAGTGGGTGGTCTCCAAGGACATCACCCACGAACCGCTCATCGACGACGCGACCTTCGAACAGGCCCAAGCCATCCTGCAACAGCGGGGCCGGGGAACCGGCGGACAACACGTCCGGCAGCGCACCCGCAACCCCTACGTCTTCCGGGGCCTCATCTACTGCGCCGCCTGCGACCGACGCATGCAGGGCCAGTACAACCACGGCGACGCCTACTACCGCTGCCGCTTCCCGCAGGAGTACGCCCTCGCCAACCAGGTCCCCCACCCCCGCAACGTGTACCTGCGCGAGGACGCCCTCACCGACCCGCTCGACACCTGGCTGGCCTCCGCGTTCGCGCCCCACCGCATCGCGCAGACGATCACCGCGATGGCCGACGCCCAACCCCTCAACCATCCGCCCACAACGGGCACCGCAGCCCAAGCGATCATCACCGAGTGCGACGCCAAGCTGGAGCGATACCGCGCCGCCCTCGACGCTGGTGCCGACCCCGCGGTCGTCACTAGTTGGATCGCCCAGACACAGGCCGAACGCGCCCACGCGGAAGCCGAACTACACGCCATCGCGGGTTCCACCCCGCGCCGGATGAGCCGAGCAGAGATCACCGCCCTGGTGACCGCGCTCGGCGACATCACCACCGTGCTCCGCGACGCCGACCCCGCCGACAAGGTCGAGGTCTACCGGCAACTCGGGCTCCGGCTGAACTACCAACCGGAAACGCAAACGGTGCGCGCTGAAGTGGATCTCAGCGCGCACCGTGGGGCAATGGTTTGTGTCCGAGGGGGGACTTGAACCCCCACGCCCTATACGGGCACTAGCACCTCAAGCTAGCGCGTCTGCCATTCCGCCACCCGGACCTGCTCGTTCAGCCTACCTCGCCGCCCAGATGATCTTTCCATCCGAGGTCGGCACGGCGAGCCGCACGGGGAGTCACTGTACACGGCACTCGTGGATCATGCACATCGCCCACTGGTCCCTGCCGGGTCGTCCTCCCGCCCCTGCTCACACCCGTCACGCGAGGTCACCGAAGCGGGATCGGGCGTGAGCCCGGGTAGCGTCGGCGGCCCGGTGACGGGCAGCATTGCCCTGTGTCCCATCCCTCTCCTCTGGCCGCCATCCAGCAACGGGCCCTCGCACTGCGTACCGAGGGCGACCTCGGCACTGCCCGGCAGCTGCTCGCGGACGCTGTCGGGTCCGCCCGTCCGCCGTACGGCGAGGACCATCCCGAGACGCTGCACACCGCGCACCTGCTGGCCCGCTTGCACCGTGAGGCAGACGACCCACTTGCCGCCCGCCGGGTGCTGGAGGAGGCCTTCGCGGCGGGCGAGCGGCGCTGGGACCACTCCGAGCCGATGATGCTCGCGCTCGCCTTCGAACTGGCCGAGGTTGCCGAGGAGTTGGGCAACAGGCACGAGGCTCGCCGCAACTACACGCGCGTCGCCAGCGCCGGGCCCGCCGTGCTCGGTGAGCACCACCCGGCGGTACGCGCTGCCCGCGACTACCTCGGCGCGGCCAACCCTGGCCCGAACCGGCCGGACGTCGGGCCGCCGACGTCCGCCACCGTTGCCACGACGACGGACTCTGGCGCCCGATCGGCGTTGACCGGCCCGACGTTGTCCCTGGCGACCCTGGCCGCGATGCGCCCGGCGGCAGGCGACCGTCCGGCTCCCCCCTCGCCCTGGGCCCCACCGCCTCCCCCGACCCCCGCCCATCCGGCACCGGCCACGTCCCCCATGTCGCCGACGCCAGCCAGCCCCGCCCGTCCGATACCGCCTGCGTCCGCCATGTCGCCGACGCCCGCCACTCCCACCCATCCGGTGCCGCCGCGCCAGCGGGCCGAGCAGCAGCCGGCGGCGTCGCCCCGGCCACCGGTCGCGCCGCTGTCTCGGGCGGTCGGCCGGCCGACGCCGTACGTCCGGCAGCAGCCACCACCCGCACCGCCGCGTCAGCGCACGAGTGATCAGCCGACCCACCCGGTCGTCGAGGCGCCGCTCTCCGCGGCGGCGGCCGCGGCTCCGGCTCACCCTCCGGCCCACCCCGCGACCCCGGCCCCGGCAGCCGCCGCGCAGCCCTCCGCCACGCCGTCGGCACCCCAACCGCCGGCTCCGCGGTGGGCCGACCCGACCATTCAGGTACGGCAGATCGAGCCCCTGCTGGCCGAGGAGGCCGCCCGGATCGCAGCGACCGGGCCGAGCGGGTCGACCCGCACCACAGACGGGCCGGGGCGCTCCGGGGCGATCCCGACGACTCCAGGCGCGGCGCCCTCCCGCCCGGTGAGCGGGCCACCCCTGCACCACGCGGTCGCCGCGACGCCCACCGCGCCGCAGCCGGTCTCCGCGCCGCCCGTGCACGTCGGCCCAGCCTCCGCACCGGCCGTGGGCCCTTCGCATCCAGTGTCGGCTCCGCCCGACCACGGTCAACCCGTCTCCGGACCGCCCGACCAGCCCCACCCCGCCTCCGGCCCACCGGCGGCCCACGCCCAGCCGGTGTCCGGACCACCCGGCTACGGACCACCCGGCTACGGACCACCCGTCTCCGCGCCGCCCCTCCAGAACTACCCCGTGTCGGGACCACCAGCGCAGCCGTTCCCGGTGTCCGGACCACCCGGCCACAGCCAGCCCATCTCCGGACCACCCGCACACCCCTACCCCGTGTCCGGACCACCCGCCCACAGCCAGCCCATCTCCGGACCACCCGCCCACCCCTACCCGGTATCCGGACCACCCGCCCACCCCTACCCCGTGTCCGGACCGCCCGGCCACAGCCAGCCCGTCTCCGCGCCGCCGGTGAGCGCGCCGCCCTGGGGACTGACCGCCCCGCCCTGGAGCAGCAGCGCGCCCCCGCATCCGCTGCCCACGGCTGGCGGCGACCCCAAGGACCCGTCCCGTACGGACGCCGCAGGGACCACACCGGACAGCGAGGCGACACCGAGCAGCGCGACCACCATGGACGGCCAGTCCACAGCGGGCGGCGAGAGCATGCTGGTCGCGAGCGCGACGATGTCGACAGTGCAGGGCGAGCCGTCGGGGTTCGCGTCCGCGTCCACGGAGGTGTTCCCGGCCGTCGGGCCGGCACCGGCCCCGCCGCAGGACACGACGGCGGCGTCCCTGACGCCCGTGACCTACGGGCCGCCGGCCACCCTCACGCACCCGCCCGCCGCGCAGTACCCGTCCGGTCAGCAGTACCCGGGGCAGCCCTATCAGCAGAGCCACGAGGTGTACCCGGGGCAGCGGTACCAGCAGGACACCTACTCGGCCGCGTACGCCGATGAGAGTGTTTCGGCGGGCCGCAGCCGGGCGACGCTGATCGGTGCGGCGGTGGCGGCCGGGGTTGCCCTGGTCGCGGTCGCCGGCCTGGGTGCGGTGGTGCTGAACCGCGACGACGCGCCGCCCCCGACCGGGGGTGCGGTGACGGCGGCGCCGGCGGTGACCGGCCCCCCTCCCGGTGACCTGAAGCTGCGCGACGACGTCGTGACGATCACCCTGACCTGGACGGACCCGTCCGGAGGGGCGGTGCCGTTCATGGTCGCCGGCGGACGGGCCGGTCTGGCGCTCGGGGTGATGGCCACCGTGGAACCGGGGCGGACCAGCCACACCGTCAACGGGCTCAGCTCGCGGGTGGACTACTGCTTCACGGTGCTCGCGGTCTACTCCACGGACAGCTTCGCCACGTCGAGCCAGGTCTGCACCAACCGCGAACGGTCCACGCCGCCAAGCTGATCGCGAGCGGTCCACGCCGCCGAGTCGACACAGTCGGGTTCGCGATCGTCGAGCTGAGCTGGGCGTCCACTGCGCACGCTCGGTATCCACAGGGGTGACGGTGCGGGTTCCCCCGTTCCCGGCCGGGCCATATGATGGCACCCGGCTCAGGGGAGGGGTCGCCGCGAGGCGTACGCCACCTGCCACGACTCAGGGAAGGCAGCCGGCTGTGGCCAGCATCGACGACGCCGAGCGGACCGACGCCCCCCGTTCCCGGTCCCGACTGCGCGGCGGGCTGGTGACGGTCGGCACGGTCACCGCACTGCTGGCCGCCATGGGGCTGACCGTCCTGGGGCTGGGTGCGGCGGACAATGCGGTGGCCAACTACGACGCGAGTTCGTGGCTGTGGAGCGCGGTGCGCAGCGAGCTGGCCCGGGTCAACGGGGTCACCGCCCGGGTGGACACCCGCACCGAGGTTCCCGGTGCCCGCCGGCATCCGATGCAGGTCGCCCAGACCGATCGGCTGCTGATCCTGCGTGATCTGCAGACCGGGCAGATCAGCTCGCTGGACCTGGCCACCCTGCAGCTCACCGCGACCACGCCGACCACCCCCGGTCTGGGTGTGAGCGTCGCCCTGCACGAGGACGCGGCGTTCGTCGTCGACGCCGTGCAGGGCATCGTGCGGCAGCTCGACCCGCGGTCGTTGAGCCCGGTCGGCGAGCCGGTGCGCTATCCCCCGGGCATCACCGGCGGCACGTTCGACGGCGAGGGCCGGCTCTGGATCGCGGTGCCCAGCGAGGGCACCGTCTCGGCGATCACCGCCGCGAAGCTGCCGTCCGCGCCGGCCTCGGCCGCGCCGGCGGGTGGCGGGCTCAGCCCCGAGCGGGTCGAGACGTACGACGTGGCCGACGCCAGCCACGAGCTGGTGGTCTCCACCCTGGACGACGGGGTGGCGGTACTCGACCGCACGGCCGCCCGGCTGGTGCGGGTGCAGCGCGGTGAGGTCCGCCCGACGCCGTTGACACTGCCCGGCCCGGCGGCGATGCCGACCCGCACCTCCGGTCCGCGGGTGCCGGTGACGGTACCGGCCGAGCGGCGGGTGTTGGTCGTGGGTGACGTCGGTGAGGAGCGGGCGTTCACGGTGCCGGGCAGCGGCGACCGGCTGAGCCCGGCGGTGGCCTGGGCCGACCGGTTCTACTGCGCCGACGAGGCGACCGGCACCATCTACTCCTTCGACGCGGGCGGCCAGTTGGTCGACACCATCAAGGGCAGGGCGAACGGGCCACTGGAGATGGAGGTGCGGGAAAACCACCTCTTCATCAACTCGCCCGACTCGGCGACGGCCCGGGTGGTGGACGACAAGCACCAGGTGCGCGAGGTCGACAAGTACGCCAACGACGTGCTGGGCGGTGACCCGCCGCCGGCTCCCCCGCCGCCGCCCCCGCCGAAGAAGCCCCGGGTGGGCAAGCCGAGCGCGCCGCGCAGCGTCACCGCCGCCGCCGGCAACGCCCAGGCTCGGGTGAGTTGGCGGCCGGCTGCCGCGAACGGCGCCGAGATCATCAAGTACGTCGTGCAGGGTGCCGGTCAACGCCTGGAGGTGGGCGCCAACCAGCGTTCGGTGGAGATCAAGGGGCTGACCAACGGCGAGACGTACCGTTTCGCGGTGCACGCCGTCAACGCCAAGGGTGACGGCCCGGCGCGCAGCAGCAACCCGGTGACCCCGACGGCGGCGGTGCCCGATGCACCGGCCAGCGTCACGGCGCAGGAGCGGCCGGACGGCACGGTGGTGGTGAAGTGGCCGGCCGCGAACGGGCAGGGCAACAAGATCGCCAAGTACGCGGTGACGGCCACGTCGGCGGGGACGAACGCGCCGGCGGGCGAGTCGACGAAGACGGAGCTGGTGGTGCCGGCCGGTGAACTGGAGTTCGGCACCCAGTACGCGTTCACCGTCGTGGCGGTCAACGACAAGGGTGCCGGCTCGGCCGCGTCGCCGGTGAGCAACACGGTGGTGCCGTTCGCGGCGCCGGGCCGGCCGCTCGACCTGCAGGCCGGGACGGTCGCCGACCAGCCCGGCGCGGTCACCGTGCAGTGGTCGCCGGCCGAGGCGAACGGCCGGCCGGTGACGAAGTACCTGGTGGACGTCGGTGGCAGGACGAGCGAGGTGACCGAGACCCGCACCACCGTCACCGGGCTGGGCAACGGCCAGAACGTCACGGTGAAGGTGAAGGCGGTCAACGAGGCCGGGCCCGGTCCGGAGGCCACCGCCACGGCCCGTACGGTCGCCGCGCCCCGGGTCACCGTCACCGGTTCGTCGGCGACGGCCACGTCGGCGACTGTCACGTTCACCGTGGACGCGGGCGGCGGCAAGGCCACCTGCTCGCTGAGTACGTCGGGTGAGCCGGCGAAGGCCGGGGCGTGCTCCAGCATCACGATGACGGGGCTGACGCCGGGCACGGCGTACACGTTCACGGTCACCGCCAGCAACGCCGCCGGCAAGGGCACCGCGCAGAGGGCTGAGAGCACCGAGCCGCTGTACGGGATCGCGACGTGCAACAACGGGCCCGACGGCGACCAGCGGACGTACTGCAACAGTGACGTCGACGGCCGCAACGGAAACGAGATCTTCAAGGTCACCCGGCAGGACAACGACCAGCAGGCCGGCTGGGCGAAGCCCGGCACCCGACTGAAGGCGTACTGCAAGAAGTCCGGCGAGAACGTCGACTCGTGGATCTACAACAACCAGAAGCAGAGCACCTGGTGGGTGCAGGTCGAGTACAGCGGGAAGAACTACATTCCCTGGGCCTGGCTCAACCTGGAGGGCGGCGACAACATCAACGTCCTGCCCACCTGCTGAACCACCAGCCGAGGAGCACCGCCGACCGTGAACACCCACGAGCCGCTCACCCAGCCGGAGGTGCAGGGCTTCGCCGCCCTGGCCGCCCGGCTGGCCGAGAACGTCAACGCGGTGGTGCTCGGCAAGCCGCAGGTGGTCCGGCTGGCGCTGACCGCGCTCTTCGCCCAGGGTCACGTGCTGCTGGAGGACGTGCCGGGGGTCGGTAAGACGACCCTGGCACGGGCCATCGCCGCGACCGTGAAGGGTCAGTGGCGGCGCATCCAGTTCACGCCAGACCTGCTCCCCTCGGACGTGTCCGGTGTGACCATCTTCAACCAGGCGAGCCGGGACTTCGAGTTCCACCCGGGGCCGGTGTTCGCCAACATCGTGATCGCCGACGAGATCAACCGGGCGTCGCCGAAGACCCAGTCGGCGCTGCTGGAGGTCATGGAGGAGCGCACGGTCACGGTGGACGGTGTCCGGCACCCGGTGCCGGCGCCGTTCCTGGTGGTCGCCACGCAGAACCCGGTCGAGATGGACGGCACCTACCGGCTGCCCGAGGCGCAGCTCGACCGTTTCCTGGTGAAGCTGTCCGTCGGCTACCCGGACGAGGCGGTCGAGGTCGAGGTGCTGCGCGGTGCGACGGTCCGCTCCCCCGAGGCGCTCGCCCCGGTCACCGACACCGCGACCGTCGGGGAGATGGTCCGGATGGCCCGTCGGGTGCACATCGCCGAGCCGCTCTACGCGTACGCGGTCCGGCTGGCCGCCGCCACCCGCACCCATCCGCAGGTACGCGTCGGGGTCAGCCCTCGGGGCGTGATCGCGTTGACCCGGGCGGCGTGCTCGTACGCGCTGATCGACGGTCGGGGCTGGATCATGCCGGAGGACCTGAAGGCGCTCGCCGAACCGGTGTTCGCGCATCGGCTGCTGCTGACCCCGGACGCGCAGGTGCGCGGGGTGACCGCCGCGGAGGTGCTGCGCCAGGCCATCGCCTCGGTGCCGGTGCCGCTGCCGTCGGGGCAGCCCGCCCCGGTGCAGGGCTGACCGGCAGCAGCGCCATGGGGATCACCGCCCGCGGAATCGGGCTGCTCGTCGCCGCCGTCGTCCTGCTCGGCCTGGGGTTCCGCTTCGCGTACCCCGAGTTGACGTTGCTCGGCGCGGCGGCCGGCGCGGCCGTGGGCTACGCGGCGCTGACCGCGGCCTGGCGGCCCCGGCTGCTGGTCGGCCGCCGGGCGGACCCGGACCGGGTCGCGCGCGGGGAGCCGGCGAGCATGACGCTGACCGTGCGCAACGCCGGCCGGCTGCGCTCGGCGAACCTGCTGGCCGAGGACCGGTGCGGGAGCCGTGTCGTGCCGGTGCCGCTGCTGCGCCTGCGACCCGGTCGGGACACCGAGGTCTGCTACGACGTGCCGACCGACCGTCGCGGGGTGGTGCCGGTCGGTCCGCTGCGGGTGACCCGGCGCGACCCGTTGGGTCTGGTGGCGCTGGCCCGCCCGTACGGCGAGACGACGCCGGTCTGGGTGCATCCCCGGGTCCATCCGCTCACGGCGGTGCCCACCGGCGCGGGGCGCAGCCTCGACGGCCGGGTGGACGGTGTGCCGCACGGGTCGATCACGTTCGACTCGCTGCGGGAGTACGTGGTGGGTGACGAGCTGCGTCGGGTGCACTGGCGCACGAGCGCCCGGGTCGGCGAGCTGATGGTGCGCGAGAACGTGGACACCAGCCTGCCCCGCCTTGTCGTCCTCCTGGACAACCGCGCCGCCGCGCATCCGCACCGGTCCGACGGGGTGGCCGAGTCGTTCGAGTCCGCGTGTGAGGCGGCGGCGTCGGTCGTCACCGCCGTGCACCGCGCGGACCTGCCGGTGGTGATGCTGCTGGTCGGCCCGGAGCTGATCGAGCGCGGCCCGGCGGGGGACGCCGAGGTCGGGCCCCTGGACCGGCTCGCCGCCGCCGACCTGTCCGACGAGGACGACGCGTTGCGCGCGGTCACCACCCGGCTGCGCCAGGACCGGCTCGGCGACACGCTGATCTTCCTGACCGGCCCCGGTGGGCGGGACGGGTTGGGACATGTCGGCGCGCTACGCGGCGCGTACCCGTCGGTGGTGGTCGGGGTGTTCGGCGCGGCCGAGCCGACGCCGGCGGGCACGGCCGGCCTGGTGGTGGTCGACGCGGTGGACGGCGCGCAGTTCGCCGCCGAGTGGGACGGGGTGCGCCGGTGGTGACGGGTGTCGAGCCGCAGCGCGCGCCGGACGTGGCGACGGACCCGCGGCGGGCGCCGTCGGCAGCCGGCGGCGCGACCGGGCCTGTGGTACGCGCGCTGCGGGCGGCCGTCGTGCCGCTGGCGCTGATCACGCTCACCGCGCTCGCCGGGGTGGTGCTCGGCCGGGTGTACGCGGGCGACCTGCTGACCCGGCTGGTGATCGGCGCAGCGGTGGGCTCGGTGCTGGTCAGCGTCGCCGCCCGACGACTGCCGTCCTGGCTCGTCGCACCGGTGTCGGTGGCGGCGTTGGCCGGGTGGACGCTGTGGTCGTTGCGGCTGGCCGCCGCCCGCGCCGACCTGCCGGGCAGCCTGCTGGAGGTGAGCGCGGACGCCGCACGCAACGGCATTCCCCGGCTGCTCACCGCGATGATTCCGGTGGAGCCCACACCGGACACGGTGCTGGTTCCGGTGGTGGCCGCGTGGCTGGCCGGTCTGGCCGGGGCGGAGGTGGCGCTGCGCACCGGCCGGGTGCTGCTCGGCTACCTGCCGGCGGCAGGGCTCTACGCCGCGGCCCTCTACGTGGTCGGCCCGAACGCCGAACCGGCGATCGGGACGACAGTTGCCTTCGTCGCGG
>NZ_JBFAPG010000184.1:0-10807 GCF_040675595.1 Micromonospora sp. NPDC049580 | reverse complement strand
CGCCAACGCGAAGTTCTCCACCGCGGGAGTGGTGGTGCTGATCTTCGTCTGACGGGTCTGGGGCTTCCAGCCGTCCTTGGCGACGATCATCGTGAGCGGGTTGTTCCGACGGTCCACCCAGTAGGCGTACTTGCCGGCGCTGTCGGTCGCGAACGTCCACGACATCGCCCACGAGTCGACCTGGACGACCGCGCCGGCAATCGGCGAGGTCGCGCCCTGGCAACTGGTCCCGGTCACCGTGCCCATCAGCTTGCCCCAGGTCTTCGGGGGCGTCGCCGTCATGGTCACCGCCACCGGCGCCACCGAGTACGGCGTGTTCTCCTTGATCGTGACCGCACCCGAGTAGGTGCCCGGCTGGTCCACGTTCGCCGTCATCCCGACGGTGACCGTGACCTTCTCACCCGGCGCGAGGGTGACCGTCGACTTGTCGATCGTCATCCAGCTGACGTCGGCCGCCGCCTCGACGCACCCCTCGAAGCCCGGCAGCACCTCACTGTCCGGTGCCGCGTTGAAGCTGCCCGACGAGCCACCAATCTTGTAGAAGCCACACGCCGCGCCACCCCGGTACCGGGCGGTGTTGGCGTTCGGCAGGTTCGACCACGAGCTGGTGGCCGGGTCGTAGGCGAAGCCGGCGTTGCTGATGGCGCCGCCCTGCGAACCGCCCACGACGAGGAGCTTGCCGCTGGCCACCGCGTACGAGCTGGCCCAGTTGTCCGTCGGCGCGTCGGCGATGGCGGTCCACGTGTTGGCACCCGGGTCGTAGGCGTAGCTGGCCTTCTGCGCCGCGGTGCCGTCGTTGCCGCCAGTGCAGTAGAGAACGCCGTCGATCCCGCCGCAGGAGGCGAAGGCCACCGACTTCGGGTAGTTCGCCAGCGTCTCCCAGGCGTCGGTGCCCGGGTCGTAGCGGACCACCGTGTTCGACATCGGCAGACATGCCGAGGTGGTGCAGCCGCCGACGGCGTAGAGCTTGCCACCGACGACCGCCTGCCCGGCCGCGGACCGCGGCGCCGGGTTGTCGGCCAGTTCGGTCCAGCTGTTGGCCCCCGGGTCGTACGACCAGGTGGCGGCGTCGGGGCCCTCGGCGCCCCAGCCACCCGTTGCGATGATCTTCCCGCCGACCACGCCCACGGTCAGCGCGTTGCGGGCGCCGGGCAGGTCGGCTGCCGCCGTCCAGGTCTGCGCGACCGGGTCGTAGGCGTAGGTCTTCGCGGTGGAGGCGCTTCCGTCGCCACCACCGATCGAGTAGACCTTGCCGTCCAGGGTGACCACCCGGTTGTCCATGATGTTGGTCGGGAAGTCGGTGATGTCCGTCCACGGAGCGGCCTGCGGGCCGGCCGCGGCGGAGGTCGCCGACGTCGCCTTGCCGGACGCCCGGGCCGCGAACGACGTCGGGACGCTCAGCCGCTGCTCCGGTGCGCCGGCCGCGCCGAGCACCTGCTGCCGGGTCACCCGGGAACCGTCCGCCCGCAGCAGCTCGAAGCCGTTGTCCCGCTCACCGAAGCCGACCTCGACCGGCGCTCCGCCGGTGTTGGTCACGGTGAACGTCCTGGTGGCCTTCCCGTTGGGCATCTGGACCGTCGCGCTCACCTGGGTGGGCGTCACCGACAACCGGCCGGCCGCGAGGACGAAGTTCGCGGCGGTGGCCCAGTCGGGCTCGACGTCGACCTGCTTGCTCTGGCTGACGTAGTTGCCGGCCGTCGCGGTGAACTTGTGGGTGCCGGTCAGCGTCGAGTAGATCCAGTAGAACCCGTCGGGCAGTCCCGGGTCGTCCGGGGTCGCCACGGTGACCGCCTTCTCGGCGGGCCGGTCGTTGCTGGTGACGGTGGCGCCGTTGACGTAGCTGCTGTCGTTCTTGTCGCGGACGTTGCCCACGACCAGGCCGCCGTCGACCGGCACGCAGGTGACCTGGCTGCCGATGAGGACGTTGTCGACCTCCCACCACCACTCGTACGAGGCGTCGTAGTAGTGGAACCGCACCTGGACCTGCGCCTTGCCGGCCGCCTGCGGGATCGGGATCTCGGTGAGCTTCGGGCCCCGGACGTCGGTCTCCTGCCGGAGCACGTTCGTCCAGGTCGCGCCATTGTCGATGCTCAGGTCGACGTCGGCGGTGTCGTCGTTGAGCTGGTTGAAGTCCTGGTTGAACCGGATGACCGGGGCCGTGACGCCGGTCAGGTCGACCACCGGGCTGACCAGGGAGGTGTCCTGGCTGGTGCCCGCGCCGTAGTCATCGCTGTCGATCATCGCGAAGTTGCCGGTGCCACCGGTCAGGTTGCCCCGGCCGCCGTCGTCGGTGAACTTCCAGACCTGACCGCTGCCCGCGTTGTCCACCACCGTCCAGCCGGCCGGGGTGGTCGTCGCGTCGAAGGTCTCGTACTCGCCGTCGGAGCCGAACGTGTAGCCGGGCGCCGTCGTGCAGGTGGTGGTGTTCACCGGCACCGCGACGTTGGCGGTCACGTTGCGCGTGCCGACCACGACCTCCTTGGTGACGGTCTGGTAGCCCGGGTACTGCGACTCGTACCTCAGGGTGTACGTCTGCCCGGCCGGCAGCGTGATGCTGTATCGGCCGTTCGAGGGCGTCGTGTAGTCGTAGACGCCGGACGGGCCGCTCACGGTCACCTTCGCGTACAGCGGCCAGCCGTGGCCGGAGCCGTCGGTGACCGCGCCGGTGACGTTGACGCGCGGCACCGCCGTCAGGGCGACGTTGAGCGTCGTGGTCGCGCGGTTGGCGACCGTCGCGGACTTCGTGGTGCTGCCGTAGCCGAATGCCGACACGACGACCTGGTAGTCGCCGGTCGGGACCTGGGTCGAGTAGGTGCCGTCGGCGCCGGTGGTGATCTCACGCGAGGTCGGACCGGTGAGGGTCAGGGTCGCGCCGGCGATCGGTGCGCCGGTGGCCGCGTCGGTGACCGTGCCGGCCAGGGTGCCGACATCGCCGGTCGGAGCGGCGTTGAGCAGCGCGAGGGCGTCCAGCCGGCCCTCACCGTAGACGTTGTTGTCCGCGGCGGTGCCGCCGCACTGGGCGTCGGCCTTGTCGATCGCGGTGCCGTTGAGCAGCGCACGGGTCCCGTCGACGTCACCGATCAGCGACGGCGCCGCCGAGTACAGCAGGGCGATCGCGCCCACCAGGTGCGGGGCGGCCATCGACGTGCCGCTGGCGGTGCCGTACCCGTTGCCGGGAACACTCGACCGGACGTTCACGCCCGGAGCGGAGATGTTGGGCTTGATCTCGCCGTTCTGCCCGGTGCCCCGGGCCGAAAAGCTGGCGATGGTGTTGTTGATGTCGTACGCGCCCGTCGAGTAGTTGCTGGCGAGGCTTCCCGGTGAGCCGCTGGTCTGGCACGCCGGCCCGCTGTTGCCGTTGGACCACACCCCGAAGATGCCGGACGCGGCCCAGGCCAGCGTCACGTCCTCCATGAAGGGCTCGTTGGACGGCTCCCGGGTGCCCCAGGAGTTGTTGATGATGTTCGGCCGCTTGCTGGCGTCCGGGTTCTGACCGCTCAGGTCGGTCGGTTCGAGCATCCACTGACCGGATTCGATCAGCGCCGCGTCGGTGGGGCAGCAGCCGTTCGCCGCGATCCACTTGACCCCGGGCGCGACACCGATCTGGTTCGCGCCGGCGGAGCCGGCCATGGTGCCCATGGTGTGCGTACCGTGGCCGTCGTCGTCACAGGGCGCGTCGGCGCACGTCCCGGCGGCGTTGAACCAGTTGTAGTTGTGGTCGAACGTGCCGTCGCCGTTGTTGCCGCGGTAGGAGTTCACCAACGCCGGGTGGTCGTACTGCACACCGCTGTCGATACTCGCGATGGTGACGCCCTCGCCGGTGACGCCGTACTGGGACCAGACGTCGTCGGCGTTGATGTTCGCAACGCCCCACTCGACGGAGTTGACGGTCTTCTCGTCGGTGCCCTTGGTGAGTTCCGGCAGCTTGTAGGCGACCGGGGCGTAGAGGCCCTCGACCTCCGCGTGGGCGGCGAACTTCTGCGCCATCGCCAGGGAGCCGCTGTTCACCTTGATGGCGTTGGTGGCCCAGAAGGTCTGGTACTTCGTACCCGAGCTGTCGAGTTCGGCGCGGATCTTGCCCTGGCTGGCGGCGGCGGTCTCCCGCAGCGTCTGCGCGACGGCCGCGCCGCGCTTCGTCCAGTCCTTGATGGCACTGGCCTTGCTCAGGTCGGCCCGGTCCTTGAACCGAATCCAGAAGTCCCCTGCGCTCTTGGCCTCAAGCTGGCGGGCGAGCTCCGGTCGGATCTTGTCCCCGGCGGCGGTGCCCGCTCCCAACGAACCGGGCGCGGCCTGCGCGCCGGAGCCGACGCTGGCCAGGCATGTGGCGGCGAGGATCATCGCCGCGCTGGCGCTGACCAGCGATCTGGCCGTGCGTCTCCATTGTGGACGTCTGAACATCGGTGCTGCCTCCCTCAGAACGACCCAGGGGTGTTATGGGCCATGGTGAGGAGTGCGCGAGATCCAGCTCGACGGAACCGAGCGAACGGACCCCTCATGCCTCCCCATGCACCGCGCGGGTCACGCCGGTTGCCCGAGTGGACACTATGATCGAGAGGAAAGGACGATCAAGAACTTGCTGTGAGCAACTTGTCGCTAACGGTTGCCCTGCTGGCGGCGCGCTTGCCAATCATTGTCAGGACCATGACGATAACTGGGCAGGGAAGCCCATCGATCCCGGGCGGTGTGGTGGCCGAGGACGACGAGACGGCGGTGGACGGGGCTGATCCGGCCGACGAACCGTTTCCGCTGCTGATCGCGGTGACACCGTCGCCGACCGAGCGCATCCGGCTCGCGGAGCGCCTCGACGGGATCGCGCCGCTGCTGCTGGTGGCCGACCTCGACGAGCTGCGCCGGCTGATCGCGATCCCGCAGCAACGGGCCGGCCCGCTCGGCGAGCCACCGTCGACCCCGACGCCCACCGTCGAGCCCGGCCCCGCCCTGGTCATCGACTCGGCCCGGTCCACCGCACGGTACGGGGGTCGCGAGGTCGACCTGACCCGACTGGAACACGACCTGCTGACCTGCCTGATCACCGAGCCGGTCCGGATCTGGAGCTACGCCGAGCTGCACCGGTCGGTCTGGCACGACGAGGGGCGCGAGCGCAGAGCGGACGTGCAGTCGCTGGTGAAGCGGCTGCGACGCAAGTTGCGGGACCTCGGCGCCGGTGCCACGATCGAGGCCGTACGCGGTGTCGGGTTGCGCCTTACCGGCCGGCACGAGCCGCGGATCGGGCGTGCCTGACGGCTGCCTGATGTGGGCAGTTCATCGCCACGTCCGGCCGCCCCGCACCGCCGGCAGACCCGTCGACGCCGCACCCCGGCCGGACGACGGCCGTCAGATCAGCCCCGCCCGGGCCCACAACAGCCGCCCCGGCCCGCCCACCAGCCCGACGCCCGCGAGGTGGTCGTGCACCCGGGCCGCCGACCACCGCAGCGTGGCCTGCCAGTACGGGTTGGCGCGGGCGGCGGCCCGGCCCACCGCCGGCGGGATACCCACCGCCGCGTACGCGTCGGGGTGGACGAGACGGTTGGCGATCGAGTGTGCGGCGCGACCGACCAGCAGCCGGGCGTACGCCATGCCGACCGGTCCGGCAGCCGCGACCTGGCGGGCCAGCTCGTCGCGGGCGAACCGGACGTGTCGCGCCTCCTCGACGACGTGGATGCGCGAGACCATCCGGATGAGCGGCTGAAGAGACTCGTCCGCCATGATCTCGCGCTGGAACGCGTCGAGGATCTCCTCGGCGACGAGGATCGCGGCGTACATCCGGGGGCCGCTGGCGGTCGCCTTGAGGAACCGGCCGAGCAGGTGGTCGAACGGGTCCGCCCGGTAGACGGGACAGCCCATCGCCTCGATCAGCCGACCGAACATGATCGAGTGCCGGCACTCGTCGGCGACCTCGGTCAGCGCGTACTGGGCGCGCGGGCTGGTCGGGTCGGCGTCGTAGTAGTGCCGGATCAGCATCTGCATGAGGATCGTCTCGAACCACAGACCGGCGCTGGCCGTGCTGGCCACCTCGTGCTTGGTGAGCTCGACGCGCTGCTCTTCGCTGAGGCCCGACCAGAGCGCCGTGCCGTAGAGGCTGCTGCGGTGCGGCGGGAGCCAGTAGGCGCCCGGGGTGTGCGGCGCGTCCCAGTCGATCTCGACCACCGGGTCGTAGCTGGTGCGCAGCGACGACGTGAGCAGCCGTTCGGCGACCGCCGAGTCCTCGGGTTCCGCCGCCTCCATGACTCCTCCACATTGACGTGACTGGCAGTAACTGTTACCTGTAGTAGCATGCAAGCGCCACGCATCGATGTCAATGGACCCCAGCCGCCGGCCGCGTCCACCGGCGACGGTCGGACGGCGACGGGCAACGGCCGCCGGGACCGCTGGGCCAACCACCGTGAGCAGCGCAGGCAGGCGCTGGTCGGTGCGGCCGTGCAGGCGTTGCTGCGGCACGGCCCCGAGGTCGACATGGAGCAGGTGGCCGCCACCGCCGGCGTCAGCAAGCCGGTCCTCTACCGGTACTTCGCCGACAAGTCGAAGCTCTGGGTCGCCGTGAGTGAGCGGTTGTCCGCCCAGGTCGTCGACACGATCGCTCCGGCCATCGCGCGGGTCCGCGAGGAGCGCGACCTGGTCGAGGCGACGATCGACGCGTACCTCGGCGTCATCGAGTCCCAGCCGACGCTCTACCGGTTCCTGATCCACCGGTCCGGTGACCCCGGCATCCACCAGGTCGTCTCCGGGACCAGTCGGCAGGTGGCCGCCGGGCTGGCCCGCGTGATCGGCGACCGGCTCCGCGCCCTGGGCCTGGACGCCGGCCCGGCGGAGCCCTGGGCGTACGGCCTGGTGGGCTTCGTTCAGGCGGTCGGCGACTGGTGGACGACCCGCGGCCAGCCGATCAGCCGCGCGGCCCTCACCGACTACCTGACCACGCTGCTGTGGAGCGGGATCCAGGGGGTCCGCGCCAGCGCCGACCTGCCGCGCGAGCTGACCCGCGCGCACGAACGAATCGTGCCGTGAGCTACCACGGCCCGGCGAGCGTCGCGGGCACCCCGGTGCGGGTGCACCTCAGCGGTCGGTGGGAGCCGGTCGACGGCCGCTACCACTGGAGTGGCCGGATCGAGCCCGAGCCCAGGGTGGCCGGACTGCTGCGCTCCGGTCGGCGCGACGTCGAGCTTCGCATCGCCGACCGGGCCCGGCCCGCCCGGCTGGCCGAGGTCGACGCCTGGGGTGGTGTGCGGATCACCGGCGTGGGACCTCCACCCTGGCCCGCGCCGACAGGCGACGAGCCGGACCAGCCCGTTTTCCCGTAATCGCGAGCCGCGGTCCGGCGACCACGTAACGTGAGCTACAGCCGATCAACGGCGAACGCCGGACGCGCGTCGGGCCGCCAGGTGGCGGCGCAAGCCGCTCGGTCATCCGCCGGGAGTCAGGTGCGATTCCCCGGCCCGGCGTCATCCGGGAGCGCGCGGAATCCGCCCAGTGGGCAATGCGACGGTACGAGGGCTCCGGACAGCTCCGCCTCGCCGCCTGCCCACTCAGCCGCAGGAGGTGCGGAGCCCATGCTGTCGGTATTCGACCCTCGGCACACCGTCGCTCCCCCGGGATACAGCCGCTGGCTCATCCCGACCGCGGCGCTGGCCGTGCACGTCTGCATCGGCCAGGTCTACGCGACGAGCGTCTACAAGAACTCCCTCATCGCACACTTCGACGTCAGCCAGACGGCGATCGGGGCGATCTTCAGCATCGCCATCGTCATGCTGGGCTCGTCGGCGGCGGTGGGCGGCCGGTGGGTGGAGCGCAACGGCCCCCGCCGGGCCATGTTCGTCTCCGCCTGTTTCTGGGCCACCGGGTTCCTGGTCGGCGCGCTCGGCATCGCGACCCGGCAACTCTGGCTGCTCTACCTCGGTTACGGCGTCATCGGCGGCATCGGGCTGGGCATCGGCTACATCTCGCCCGTCTCCACGCTGATCAAGTGGTTCCCGGACCGGCCGGGTCTCGCCACCGGTCTGGCGATCATGGGATTCGGCGGTGGCGCCCTGGTCGCCGGCCCGCTGGCGCGTCAGTTGCTGTCGCTCTACGACCCCGACTACAACCCTGCCAACCCGGCCGCCGTGGCGTCGGGGTCCGCGCTGGTGGGGCTCTTCGTCACGTTCGGCATCGGCTACTTCGTGATCATGATGTTCGGCCCGTTCAACGTCCGGGTTCCTCCGCCGGACTGGCGGCCCGCCGGGTTCGACCCCGCTCGCGTCGCCACCCGGTCGCTGGTGACGAGGGCGAGCGTGTCCGCGTCCAACGCCGTGCGGACCCGTTCGTTCTGGCTGCTGTGGATCGTGCTGTTCTGCAACGTCACGGCGGGTATCGGCATCCTGGAGCAGGCCAGCCCGATGATCCAGGACTTCTTCCGGGACAACGGCTCCACCGCTGTCTCGGTGTCGGCGGCGGCCGGCTTCGTGGGTGTGCTGTCGCTGTTCAACATGGCCGGCCGGTTCATCTGGTCGACGACGTCCGACCTCATCGGCCGCAAGCCCATCTACATGGTCTACCTCGGCGTCGGCATGGTGCTCTACGCGCTGCTCGCCGTGGCCGGGCACGCCGCGACCGCCGTCTTCGTGCTGATCGCCGCCTTGATCATCTCCTTCTACGGCGGTGGCTTCGCCACCATGCCCGCGTACCTGCGGGACCTCTTCGGCACCTTCCAGGTCGGCGCCATCCACGGCCGGCTGCTGACCGCCTGGTCGGCGGCGGGTGTCGCCGGCCCGCTGATCGTCAACGGGATCCTCGACAGCCAGGGCAAGCCCGGGACGCTCACCGCGTCGGCGTACCGACCCGCGCTGTTCACCATGGTCGGCGTGCTCGCCATCGGCTTCGTCGCGAACCTGCTGGTCCGCGCCGTGCCCGACCGTTTCCACGAGCCCGACCGGGGTCCGACCTCGCCCGTGGCGCGCGCCAGCGTCACCGAGCCGGTCGCCCTCGGCCCGCAGAGCAGGCCACCGGTGCCCGAGCACGTCGGCGGCCAGACCGGGCGGCTCTGGTTGTCCTGGCTGCTCGTCGCGGCGCTGCTCGGCTACGGCATCGTCGAGACCGTCATCACGGCCGCGAAGCTGTTCACCGGCTGAGGCGACGGCCGGGCTGCGACGCGCACGGGCAGTACCCCGCGAGGGCACTGCCCGTGCGCGACGCGCTCAGCGTCGGCCGTCGTGCACCGTCGGCCCGTGCTCGGCGAGGCGCTCCCGCTGGGGTACCACTGTGTACTTCGGATCGCGCGCCGACACCCTGCCCGCCTCGAAGATCCCGAACCGGGTGGCGACCGACGAGGCCACCAGGGCCGCGCCGGAGAGCACCGACAGGACCCGGCTGCGCCGGCTGAACAAGGCCGCGGCAGTGCCCACAGTGAGCAGCACCCGGCCCCCCTTGACCAGCCGGCCGCTGCGGCCGCGCACGTACGGCTCGCCGGTCAGTCCCATCCGCTCCAGCCGGTGACCGCCGATCGCCTCGACGGTCGCGGCGGCGAGGGCGAGGCGGCGCAGCGGGGCGGTCTCCGCGGCCGGCGCCGCGATCAGGCCGACCCCGGACGCGGCGACGAGCGCGCTGCCGGCGAAGACGACCGGCAGGAAGGGGTGCGCGTCATGCCAGGCCGGCACGGCGGTGTCGGCGAGCAGGACTCCGGTGTACGTGGCCAGCCCCGGGGCGGTGGCCGCGGCGGCCAGGCCGGCGACGTCGCCGACGGAGGGTGCGAGCCGGCGGGCCAGGCCGAGCACGCCGTGCTGCGGGAGCCGGGGCGCGAACTCGGCGATCGCCGCCACACCGGCGGCCGGCCCGAACGCGGTGAGGATCCAGGTGCCCACCGACATCGGCGAGGTCAGCTTGGCGACCCGGAGCATGTGGTGGAAACGGTCCGGCCGACCGAGGTCGTGCACCAGCAGGTACGCGCTGGCGAGGGTGCCGCCGAGGGCCGTCCAGCGGCCCACACGACGCAGGGCGGGGCGTCCGGTCAGTTGGGCTCCCGCGCCGATCAGCGCGCCTCCGGCGGCGAGGCCACCGCTGAACAGGTAGCCGGCGATGTCGCGCTTCCACACCGGCGGTTTGAGGATCGGCCGGCCGTAGTAGGAGCTGAAGTCGGCCGGCGGCACGGTGAGCTGCTCGCCGCCGTGGCCCCGACCCCGGCGCTGCCGGTCGGGCTGGTCGAGGTGGGCCTGGAACTCGCGGAACCGGGCGCCGACCGGCTCGTGCGGTGGCGTCGCGTCGGTCATGGCCGCCTGCCCAGGAACGCCAGCGCCGTGGCGGCGACCATCGTCAGCGCGGCCAGGCCGGCGCGTTTCCACATCGCCGGCAGATCCCGCGTCGTCACCACCGGATCCGGCGGCAACCCATACACCTCCGGCTCATCCAACAACAGGAAGAACGCCCCGTCACCACCCACACCGTCGTTCGGATCCTCCCCGTACAACCGCGCCTCCGACACCCCCTGCTCATGCAACGTCGCCACCCGCTGCGCCGCCCGCTCCCGCAACTCGTCCAAGGGCCCGTACTGAATCGACTCCGTCGGACACGCCTGCGCACACGCCGGCGTCATCCCCGCACCCAACCGGTCATAACACAGCGTGCACTTCCACGCCCGACCATCACCCCTACGCTGATCGATCACCCCATACGGACACGCCGAAATGCAGTACCCACACCCATTACAGATGTCCTCCTGCACCACCACCGTCCCGAACTCCGTCCGGAACAACGACCCCGTCGGACACACATCCAAACAAGCCGCATGCGTGCAGTGCTTACACACATCCGACATCATCAACCACCGAAAATCCGACCGCTG
>NZ_JBFAPG010000183.1:0-10853 GCF_040675595.1 Micromonospora sp. NPDC049580 | reverse complement strand
CCGGCCAGAGTAGCCGGACCGCACCGACCGCCGTTTCCGGCCGGCCACCTCGTCGATCAGGCGCGGCTGATCGCGTTGGCGTGGATCGCCTCGTGCAGGTACGCCGCGAGGCCGGGGGCGATGTTCTCGTAGTACGCGGTGAACCGCTCGTCGGCCAGGTACATGTCGGCCAGCCCGGTGTGCATCTCGTACGAGCACTCGTAGAACCAGCGGCTGATGAGCTGCCGGTGCTCCTCGGCCAGGTCCGTCGCCTCCGGGCCGTCCGCCGGTGCGCCCGAGGCCAGCAGCGCGACGATCCGCCGGCCCCAGTCCTCGTTCTCGGCCCTGTGGCGCAGCCAGTCGTCCTTGCGGTAGCCGGCGACCCGCCGGTTCGACTCCCGGTACGCGTCGGTGTCACCCCAGCGCCGCTCCGCCTCGGCCTCGTGCTCCTCCGGCCTGAAGTCGCCGAAGACCTCGAACCGTTCCTCCGGCGTGAGTTGGATGTTCAACTTGCTCGCCTCCATCGCGAACTCGACCGCCGCGACCATCTCCTGCAACCGCTTGATCCGTACCGTCAGCAGCTCGTGCTGTCGGCGCAGGTGCGCGGCCGGGTCGGCCGCCGGGTCGTCGATGATCGCGGTGATCTCCTCAAGTGGGAAACCCAGCTCGCGGTAGTACAGGACGATTTGCAACCGCTGCAGGTCCGCGTCGTCGTAGCGGCGGTAGCCGGTCGGCGTCCGGCCGCTCGGCGAGAGCAGGCCGATCTCGTCGTAGTGGTGCAGCGTCCGTACCGTCACGCCGGCGATCTTCGACACCTGACCCACCGTGTACGCCATGGTTCCCCTCCCTTCCGGGAACCAGACTCCCGCCTGCCGTTACGTCAGGGTCAAGGCCGATTCTGACCCACCGTGGCGGGGCTGTCCGGACGCCCGTACAGATAGCCCTGGCCGCGTGGGCAGCCGATCGCGGTGACCGCGTCGTGCTGGCGTTCGGTCTCCACGCCCTCGGCGACCACCGCCAGGTCGAACGCGCCGGCCAGCCGGGTGACCATCTCCACGGTGGCGTACGCCCGGTCGTCCGTGCCCAGCCGCGCCACGAACGACCGGTCGATCTTCAGCTCGGTGGCCGGGATGCGGTGCAGGTAGCTCAACGACGAGTAGCCCGTACCGAAGTCGTCGATGGCGATCTGGATGCCCAGCTCCCGCAGCTGGTGCAGCCGTTCCAGCACCGCGTCGGTCCCCTCGATCAACGCCGACTCGGTCAACTCCAGCGTCAACGCGCGCGGCGCCAGCCCGGCGCTGGCGGTGGCCGCCGTGACCGTGGCGATCAGGTCGGGCCGGCGCAGGTGTGCCGCGGCGATGTTCACCGCGACCGTCGCCTCCGGCGCGCGGGCCCGCCAGGTCGCCGCCGCCCGACACGCCTCGTGGATCACCCAGCGGTCGATCGGGAGGATCAGCCCGGTCTCCTCGGCCAGCGGCAGGAACTTCGCCGGCGGCAGCATCCCGAGCCGAGGGTGCCGCCAGCGCACCAACGCCTCGGCGCTGCGGACCGCGCCGCTGGACAGGTCGACGATGGGCTGGAACTCCAGGTGCAGTTGCTCCTCGTCGACGGCCCGGCGCAGGTCGGCGATCAGCTCCGCCCGGGACACGGCCGACTCGCGCAGGCCCGGGGTGCACGTCCGGTACGCGGACTTGCCGGCCGCCTTCGCCGCGTACATGGCGATGTCGGCGTCGCGCAGGAGGTCGGTGTGCGAGGCGTGCTGCGGCCCGTACTCGGCGATGCCGATGCTCGCCGACGGGTGCACGCCCACGTCCTCGTCACCGTCGGAGGGCCGCAGGGCGTCCAGCAGACGTTCGGCCAGCCGCTCCGGCGACACCGGCCCCTCCCCCTCGACCAGCACCGCGAACTCGTCCCCGCCGAGCCGGGCGATGGTGCCGTCGCCACCCACCGCCGTCCGCATCCGAGCCGCCAAGCCGGTCAGCAGGGTGTCGCCGGTGGCGTGCCCGAACCGGTCGTTGACCTGCTTGAACCCGTCGAGATCGAGCAGCAGGACGGCCACCGGCCGACCGTCGCGCAGAGCCAGGCGCAGCAGCCTGTTGAACAGCAGCCGATTCGGTAGGCCGGTGAGCTGGTCGCCGTACGCGAGCCGACGCAGTCGCGCCACCAGGCGCAGGTTCTCGTTGGCGGCCAGCCCCTGACGCACGGCGAGAGCGGCGAGCAGCGCCATCATGGATACGAAGACCAGCGGCGGGGTCTGGCCGGTGGGCCGGCGGGCCAGCAGCACCGCGATGATCGCCCCACCGACCGGCAGGTACGGCAGCGCCACCCGCCACCACGGTGGCAGCGGTGACTCCGCGGTCTCGTCGGTGCCGTCGCAGTCCGGCGGCGGCCGGTTCCCGGTGGCCAGGCCGATCAGCAGGTAACTCAGCGGCCAGCACAGGTCGATGGGGTGACCAGCGGCGTAGTCACCGCGGGCGACCAGCGAGACGTAGACGACGTCGGCTACCACCCGGATGGTAAGGCTCACCGCGAGCACGCTCATCGGCCGCCACAGTGGTCGCGTCGGCCCGGCCACCGCCACCAGGATGGTGAGCTGCATCAGGTCGAACATCGGGTAGAGCAGCCCCAGCGTGCGCGCCGGGTCGGCCAGCTCGGCGGCGGCGACCCCGCGGAACACCAGCACCCAGCCGATCGGCACCAGGGCCAGCGCGACGATCACGCCGTCCAGCAGCGTCCGGGCCCGCCCCACCCCGGTCCGGGGCCCGGACGGCGAGCTGAGCAGCGCGGCGGTGCCGGTGAGGATGCCGGCGGTGAAGACCACCCCGACCAGCGGGGTGTGCGGCAGGTCTCCGCCGACGAGCCGCTGCGCCGTCCAGGTCGCCCGGCCCAGCGCGGCGAGCGCCATGGTGAGCGCGAGCAGCGTCCAGAATCGGCGCAGCGGGGCCGGGTGTCGACGGGCCACGCCGGCACAGGCGACGGTCGCCCAGCCGGCCACCAACAGCGCGCCCACGTCGCTGACCAGCGCGGCGCCGGGCAGCGCGGCGGCCAACCAGCCGGCCTCCACGACCAGGACCGCAACCGCGACGATCGGGCCGATGGGCTTGAGCTGCCCCGCGGCCTGCTTCACGTCCTGTCGCGACACGGTCGCTCCGGCTCTTCGTCGTGTGTGCACAGTCGGGCGGACCGGTCCACGGCAAACCCCGAAAGCCTAGCCAGCGCCCGGGAACGCCGCCAGGGCCGAACATCCAGGTCGATGCGGTCTGCCCGGGCCTTCGTGGCGGCCTGTGTCGCGCACCGGCCGGCGGGTCAGGTCAGCGGCCGGCGGAGCGGTTCCAGGGTGAGCGGGGCAGCGCGGTGCCGGCCAGCGGGCGGCGCACGGGTCGACGCAGACGCCGGCCGGGGGTGCACGGCGGGCGGGCGGCGGTGTGCACGACGGGTCCGGTCGACGACGGTCGACCGATCAGCCAGCACAGGAAGCGGGCCATCTGCGGCTCAGCCGACCGGGAGGCGCTGGGCGTCGGACTTGGCGATCTCGTACTGCGCCCCACAGAACGTGCACTGCTGCGCGTACCGGGTGCGGATCGGGATGAGGGGGATGAAGAAGAGGGTGAATTTCGTCGACCGGCGGGTGATCACCTGCGCGGCGTGGTTACCGCAGTGGCGGCAGACCTGCTGCACGACACCGGACCGGTCGACCTTGGTACGCAGACCAAAGATGAAGAACATCGCCCGGCAGTACCCACTCCACCCCGAAAAGTCACCGAACCCGGGGCACCGATCGGTTCGACAGTCGCAGTGACAGTGTATAGCTATTGGTATACTCCTCGGGTGCCGCAGGATGAGTGGGACGTCTTCGTCGTCGACGAGGTCCGTGCCTGGATCGACAGCCTCGACGAGGCGACATTCGTCCGGGTCGTCCAGGCCATCGACGCGCTCGCCGAAGCAGGACCGGGGCTGGGCCGCCCCCTGGTCGACACGATCAGGGGGTCGTCGCTGGCGAATCTCAAGGAGTTGCGACCCGGCACCGTCCGCATCCTCTTCGTTTTCGACCCGTGGCGCGCCAGCATCCTGCTGGTCGCGGGCGACAAGGCGGGCCAGTGGCAGAGCTGGTATCAACAGGCCATCCCGCTCGCCGAACAACGCTATGAGATCTACTTGAAGGAACGCGCACAGCAGGAGGGGGGCCAGCGGTGAGTGGACATGTGCGGTGGTCGGATATTCGGTCGGAGTACGTACAGCGGGCCGGCGGCGAGGAGGCCGTTGCGGCCGGAAAGCAGGAGTTGCTCGCGCAAGTCGTCGGGCATCGCCTCGCCGAGGTACGACGCGCCCGCGGCCTCACTCAGCAGCAGGTGGCCGAGCGCATGGGGGTGACCAAGGGGCGGGTCTCCCAGATCGAGCAGGGCCGGATTTCCGGCCAGGAAGTGGTTGCCCGGTACGCCGTCGCCCTCGGCGGCCGACTCCACCAGGCCATCTACTTCGACGACGGTGATATCGCCGCCATCGCGTGAGCCGCCTGCCGACAGCACCCTCTCCCCACCCACAAGATCGTGCTCGATCCAGGATGTAATGGCCTCTGGCGTGAACGAGGCGACTACATCCCTGATCGAGCACGATCAAGGCGCGACGGTCAGCTGGCGGGTTCGGGCTCCAGGCCGGGCACCTCGGTCGAGATCCAGATCGGCTGCCAGCCCGGCACCTCGTGGAAGCGGCGCAGCTCGGCCAGGCCGGACACCGACCCGCTCCAGGCAGCGTACGGAGGGTTGGTCTCGTCGAAGCCGCTCTGCACGAAGGTCAGCGTGGTCCGGCCGTTGGACTCGGCCAGCTCCCAGTTCGTGACGCCTGTCGGTCCCCAGTCCACGGACATCTTCCGGCCCGGCTCCAGGTCGACGATCTTGGCCGCGTACCCGGTCTCGAAGCCGCCCATCGCGTACCGGCCGCCGACCCACGGCTCGATCCCGATGGGGTAGCCGAACCAGGCGCTGGCCTGCTCGGAGTCGGTAAGCGACTCCCACACCTTGTCCATGGGGGCGGCGATGACCAGCTCGCCGCGCAGGTCGGCGGAGGTGAAGTCGGTACGCGGCAGGAGCGGCCGACCCTCCAGGTGGGCGGCCAGGTTGGCGATGGACAGCGCCCAGAACGTCTGGAGCACGCCCCGGATGCTGGAACCGCTCATCGCCTCGGCGAAGTCGAAGTGGCTCTGGGTCAGCGTCAACACGGTGCTGTCCGTGCTCTCGGCGGTCAACTGGAGCTCGGTGGTGGTCTCCACCCCGTCGAGCAACCAGCCGAAGCGCAGCGTGTCGTCGTCGGCGTGCAGCAGGCGCTGGTGCGGGGCGTCACCCTCGGGCGTGTAGCGGCCCCAGAACTCGTACCGCTGGGGCAGCTCGACCTCGGCGTGCTCGGCCAGCCAGAGTCGCAGCTCGGCCGGCTCGGTCAGGGCCTCGCGGACGCGCCCGACGGGCGCGGAGAGACGGGCCTGGACCTTCAACGCTTCACTCATTGTCGTTTCCTTTCGGATAGCAGGCGACGGCGAGCTTGAAGGCGTCTCCTTCACTGCCGCCGTAACGGGCGAACAGGTCCTGAAGTGCGGTTTGCAGGTCGTGCAGGAACTGCGGGCGCTGCTCCGCGGGCACCCGGATCTCCCCGGAGACCCCGATCGACGGCAGCTCGGGCGCGGCCCGGTCCAGGGCGGCGACGTCCGCCTGGACCTCCTCCATCAGGTCGAGCAGGTAGCCCAGGCTCAGCTCGTCGCGGGCCCGGCGCAGCCCGATCCGGCCGACCAGCCGCGGGGAGAGCCAGTAGGACCGGGCGGCGGCCTGGTAGATGCCTTCGGTGATGCCGCGGACCTTGCGCTCGTTGACCAGCTCGACCAGGCCGGCCGCGACGAGCTGCTTGACGTGGTAGTAGACGCGCTGCGGCGTCTGGTCGAGTCGGGCCGCGACCTCGGTGCAGGTACGCGGTTCGGCGAGTTGCCGCAGCACCTCGACACGCTGCGGCTTGAGCAGGACTTCGGCCTGCTCGATCTGCTCCAGGTACAGGACGTCTCTCATGGCAAAATCAGTTTGTACGTACAAAATTCGTTTGTCAATCGCTTCGCGAAAAGCCGCGCCGACTTCTCGACGCGGCTTCAGGCGACGCTCAGCAGGTGGTCAGGGCAACCAGTCCGGGCGCAGCGGGTAGCCGTTCACACCGTCCGGGCCGTTGTGGGTGGCCAGCACCTGGTGCAGCTGGATGCCGTTGCGCTCGAACGCCATCCGCGACCCGGCCATGTAGAGCCCCCACACCCGGGCCGTGCCCGCGCCCACCTCCGAGACGCAGAAGTCCCAGTGCTCCACCAGGTTGCGACACCACGCGGCCAGCGTCAGCGCGTAGTGCTGGCGCAGGTTCTCCTCGTGGTGCACCTCCAGCCCGGCGTCGTGCACCTCGCTGATCAACCGACCCGGGCCGGCCAACTCGCCGTCCGGGAAGACGTACCTGTCGATGAACGCGCCCGAGCGGTGGGGCGCCCGGTTGTCGGCCCGCGTGATGGTGTGGTTCAGCAGCCGTCCACCCGTACGCAGCCGCGACCGCAGCGCGCCGAAGTAGGACGGGTAGTTGCGCACCCCGATGTGCTCGGTCAGACCGATCGAGGAGATGGCGTCGAACTGCTCCGCCGGCGCGTCCCGGTAGTCCAGGTGCCGCACCTCGGCCAGCTCGCTCAACCCCTCCCGCTCGATCGCCGCCTGCGCCCACTGCGCCTGCGCCTTCGACAGGGTCACCCCGAGCGCCTTCACGCCGTACTCCCGGGCGGCGTGGCGGACCATTCCGCCCCAGCCGCAGCCCACGTCCAGCAGCCGCATGCCCTTCTTCAGCGCCAGCTTGCCGGCGACCAGGTCGTACTTCGCCGCCTGGGCCTGCTCCAGCGTGTCGTCCGGGGACCGGTAGACCGCGCAGGTGTACGTCATCGACGGGCCGAGCACCTTCTCGTAGAAGGCGTTCGAGACGTCGTAGTGGTGCGAGATCGCGGTGCTGTCGCGCACCCGCGAGTGCCGCAGCCCGTTCATCACCCGCTTCCAGCGCGGCAGGGCCTCCTGCGGAGGGGCCGGCGGGGGCAGCAGCCGCTCCCAGCCCAGCCCGCGCGCCAGCGCCACCCCGTCGGCCACCGACGGTGGGCGCAGCCGCAACTCGTCCTTGAGCACCCGCAGCGCCTCGTACGGGTCACCCGGATGCACCCCCTGCAACGCCAGGTCACCGCTGACGTACGCCCGGGCCATGCCCAGGTCACCGGGGGCGGTGAGCAGGTACGACAAACCCCGCTCGGAACGGATCGACAGGGTGATGCCGGCGTCGGCCGGGCCGACGGCGCTGCCGTCGTACCCGGTGATCCGCACCGGCAGCGGCCCGGCGGTGACCGCGCGGACGACGTCCGCCACGGTCGGACCGGTGCGCCGGCCCCCCGCCGGCGGGGTGGCGGGAACGCTCGCCGCCCCCTGGTCTCGATCGGTCAGGCTCATGCTCGTGCTACCGCCTTCTCGTACAGTCCCGTCAGCCGGTGGTCCGGGTCGTAGCGGTCCTTCACCGCGCGCCAGGTCTCGCCGCCATAGAGGCGATCGAAGGCGTCCCGGTCGTAGTACGCGTCGGAGTAGAGCGACTTGTGCCCGCCAGACTCCGACACCCTGCGTTCGATCGTGCGGTTGACGTCGCCGTCGGCGGCGCCGGGCGCGATCGGAACGCTCCCCCAGAAACCAATGTTGACGTAGTCCTGCCCCGCGTGGAGCGGATACAGCGGCCACGACCGCGCGGAACCGGGACCCTCCGGTTCGCGCAACCGCAACGGGCAGAGCCACACCGGGGTCATCCCCACGCTGTCCGCGAACCAGCGCAGGAAGTCGGCCGTGCGGTCCAGCGGGATCTCCACGTCCTGCACGACCCGCTCACGGGCCGGCTGGCCGCGCAGCCGGTCGATCCGGGCCGCCACCTGGTGCCGGTGCTCGAGGCGGACCAGTCGGTGGTAGACGTCGCTGCGCCGGTAACGCGCCGGCCAGAGCCTGCGCACGACCGGGTGCTGCGCGCCGAACGCCGCCGAACACCAGAACCAGTCGGTGTCCCAGCGCCACAGATAGTCGTACGCGGTCAGCACGTCCCGGGTGCGCCGGCGCAGCGACCGGTAGTAGATCTCCTGGCCGGTGTAGTCGCTGGGCGGGTCGGCCGCGTCGGTGAAGGTGCCCAGGATCAGGTACGCCTCACCGGGGCTGAACATCACGCCGTCCATCACGTCGACCGGTTCGCCGGCCCAGGACCGGGTGGCGGTCACCTCGGCGATCGCGTCGGTGAGCGCCTCCAGTTGGGTGAACCGGATGTTGCGCAACGCCACGTACCGGCCGACCGGTTGCAACTCGATGCGCAGCCGGGTGGCGTACCCGAGGCTGCCCAGCGAATTGGGGAACGCGGTGAACAGGTCGGCGTGCTCCCCGTCCGGCCGGGCGGTGACGATCTCGCCGGAGCCGGTGAGGATGTCCATCTCGCGTACCGACTCGTGGGGCAGGCCGTTGCGGAACGAGGTCGACTCGATCCCGAGGCCGGTCACCGCCCCACCCAGGGTGATGGTGCGCAGTTGCGGCACCACCAGGGGCATCAGCCCGTGCGGCAGCGTCGCGTCGACCAGGTCCTCGTACGTGCACATGCCCTGCACGTCGGCGGTCCGGG
The DNA here is from genome assembly GCF_040675595.1 of Micromonospora sp. NPDC049580. Classification (NCBI taxonomy): domain Bacteria; kingdom Bacillati; phylum Actinomycetota; class Actinomycetes; order Micromonosporales; family Micromonosporaceae; genus Micromonospora; species Micromonospora sp. NPDC049580. Next base: position 2,192 of record NZ_JBFAPG010000183.1, on the reverse strand, counting down.
CGGTCGCGTCCACCGCGAGCACCCGGTTGAGGCCACTCACGTCGAGGCCCGGGGTCCGGGGAGCGGACCGGGGGCGGAACAGGTTGGAGGTGCGTTTGGCCAGCCGGACAGGCTCGCCCGTGGGCACCGCGGCGTACGACCGCCGCAGCGTGTCCACCGCTTCATCATGGTCAATGGGGTGATCCACACGCTCAGCGCGCATGTGATCACCTTACGCCCGCACCCCGGAAACGGTGGGATGTCGACGCCTGCTGTTTCCCGTCCGACGCCAGGTTCGACGGTTACCGTGGCGGGCATGCCGTCGCCCGCGATCGCCGCCCTGGACTCCGCCGGACTGCCATATCGGCTGGTCAGCCACGGTGCGGTCGGCAGCCTCGCGGAGGCCGCCGCGGCCCGGGGCGTGGCCGTCCCGGATGTGGTCAAGACCATCGTCGTCCGCCGGGGTGCCGACGATCACCTGTTCGTGCTCACCCCGGGCGACCGGGTCGTCTCCTGGCCCAAGCTGCGCGCCCTGCTCGGTGTGCAGCGCATCTCCATGCCGGACGCGGCGGGCGCCCTGGCCGCCACCGGGTACGAGCGCGGCACGATCACCCCGTTCGGCGCGAGCACCGCGTGGCCGGTGATCGCGGACGAGCGACTGCGCGGCCGGGAGATCACCCTCGGCGCGGGCGAGCGCGGTCTCGCCGTCGCGGTCGACGCCGACGCGGCCATCACCGCCCTCGGCGCGACTGTGGCCGACGTCACCGACCCGCAGCCCACCCGCTGATCGCACCGGGCTGGCTGCGGCCGGCCGGCGTGGCTGGGCTGGCCCCGGCCCGCCGTGGTGGGTGAGGATGGCCCGTATGTCCCTGCCCGAGGAACGCCCCGATCCCGCCGGCACCGTCTACGGCGGTCGGCGGAGAGCTCGTTCCGGGCCGCTGGCCGACCCGCTGCTGCGGGTGGCGTTGGCGGTCGGGCTGGTGGGCGTACTCCTCGGGTTGGTCTTCGCCACCGGCCTCCTCGACGGCGACGACGAAGCGGTGGTGCCCGCCGCGGTCGCCGCGCCGTCCAGCGTGGCCGAGCCGACCATCCCGGCGGCCGAGCCGAGCCCGACCCCCTCGGTCGAGCCGTCGCCGACCCCGTCGGCCACCCCGGCCGTCCCGACCACCGGGCCCCGCGTGCTGCGGTCGCCCTCCGGGCTCTGCCTCGGGCTCGACGGTGACGGTGAGAAGGCGCAGGCCGAGTTGGCCGCCTGCACCGGCGGCCCGGAGCAGCAGTGGGTCGTCAACCCGATCGGAACGGACGCGGTGACGTTGACCAACGCCGCCCACGGGCAGTGCCTCGACGTCGAGGGCGGCAGCGGTGACGACGGGGCGACGGTGCAGCAGTTCCCCTGCCACGGTGAGGCCAACCAGCAGTGGCGGCTGAGCCCGACCGGCACCGGCCCGGTGCTGGTCGTCGCGGTGCACAGCGGTAAGTGCGCGCAGGCCGACGACGACGGCGCCGAGGCCGGGGACGAGATCCGGCAGCGGCCCTGCGACGGCCGGCCCGCCCAGCAGTGGACGCTGGGCTGACTCAGCCCCGGAAGCTCCACGCACGGGGTGCGGTCGCGGCGACCAGGACGGCCTCCGGCACCGGCCGGCCCGGCCGTCGGCGCAGCAGCAACGACAGCCCGGCGGCGCCGATCGACAAGGCGCCGGCCACGTACCAGGCCAGCGCGTAGTCGCCGAGCCGGTCGCGGACCAGCCCCGCGCCGGTCGCCGCGATGGCCGCCCCGAACTGGTGCGCGGCGAACACCCAGCCGAACACCACCGCCCCGGCGCCGCCGAAGTACTCCCGGCACAGCGCGACCGTCGGCGGCACGGTGGCCACCCAGTCCAGGCCGTAGAAGACGATGAACACCAGGATGCTCGGCTCGGCCGTCCCCGCGAACAGGCTCGGCAACACCAGCAGCGACAATCCGCGCAGGGCGTAGTAGGCGCCGAGCAGCAACCGGCTGTCCACCCGGTCGGTGAGCCAGCCCGAGGCGATCGTGCCGACGATGTCGAAGAGCCCCACCAGCGCGAGCAGCCCGGCCGCCGTGGTCTCGGCCATGCCGTGGTCGTGCGCGGCCGGCACGAAGTGCGTACCGACGAGGCCGTTGGTGGTGGCGCCGCAGATCGCGAACCCGCCGGCCAGCAGCCAGAACGGCCGGGTCCGGGCCGCGGCGGCCA
>NZ_JBFAPG010000182.1:0-10861 GCF_040675595.1 Micromonospora sp. NPDC049580 | reverse complement strand
CGGCGCACCATCTTCGAGCTGCGGACGCCGATGACCGCCGCGCTGCGCACCGAGATCCGCGAGGCCATCGAGTTGGCCGCCGAGTCGCTACCAGCGGCCGGATCGCGTGTCAGCCGCAGCGGGAGACGGCGGGGTTCGGGTCGTGGCCGGTGTACATGTAGTCACCGGCGAGCATGCCGTTCGCGCTGCCGTAGAACGCGTTGTACCAGACGGTGTCGCCGTTGACCGACGATCCGGTCGCCCAGCAGTTCAGGTAGACCGACTGGCCCTTGGGGATCGTGAGGATGACCGAGCACTGCGAGTTGTTCAGCCACTGGCAGTAGCGCAGGTTCAGGTCCGTCTTCGTCTGGAAGTAGCCACCGGCGAACGCCGGTGTGGCGACCAGGCCGACCGCTGCGGTCACCGTGACGGCGCACGCGGCCAGGAGACGTCGTGGATTCATGTCTTCAACCTCCGGCGAGCGGTCAGTAGGAGCAGTACGGGGAGTCCATGATGTCGAGGGCCACCGCGTAGCCGTACGGCTCGAGGTAGGCCAGCTCGCCCGGGGAGACGCACACCCAGTCGCCGTTGGAGTAGAAGATCTTCGCGCCGTCGTCGTTGCGGCTGTTGTAGACCCAGTCCGCGCCCCTGCTCCGGGACCCGAGGGTCTGGTAGTAGTTGTCCTGGAACGACGCGGTCGGCGGGGCGCCGTCGTACGGGTTCCCGGTCACCCAGAAGCAGACGCGGGGGTAGTTGCAGCCGAGCGCCGAGGTGGCCTGCGCCGGCGTGGCGACGAGCCCGCCCGCGGCCGTCGCGGTGGCCGCGAGGAGCGCGACGGCCGAGAGCCGGGAGCGTGTGGTCGAGGATGGTCCGCGCATTCGAATCCTCCGATGGATCAACGTGGACGGCCGGTTGCACCCGGCCCGGCAGGTGCGTCGGTGGACCCTCGTCGGGCGGTGGATCGGCCGTACCGCAACGATCGCAGCGGCCCCGGTCGAGGGAACAGGCGCTTGACCGGCAGTTGACCGGCGATTGGATCGACGACGATCGGGGGCCCGTGGGCTACCGCGACACCTTGATCGACAAGAGGTCGGCGATGTCGTGGTGTCCGGCCGGCCGGGATACCCCGATTTCGCTGATCTGGAGTCGATCTAGCCCTCAACGGGGCGGTGCGGGCGGTTCTGTCGTACCCGGTGGATAGCGTCGATGTGACCGACGGTGCTCGGGCGACGACGACAGGGCGTCGACCGCGCATCGCCAGCGATCAGGAGGCGTGATGCTCATCGACTGCGACGGGTGCGCGAAACGGGCCGACGGCTGTTCCGGCTGCCCGCTGACCGCCCTGTTCGACGAGACGTCCCCGGCGGCCGGGCTGGTCGCCGCCGAGGTCGAGGCCATCGAGGTGCTCGCCCGGGCCGGCTTCGACGTCGAGGTGCTGGCCGCGCCCGCGCGGCCCGACGTCGCCGCACGCCGGGTCCGCCGGGTGGCCTGAGTTCCCGCACGGCCGTCCGCGTCGCCGGAGCGCGACACCGCGGGCGAAGCGGGCTTTTCGCGGGCCATAGGATGGGCGGTCACGGCGGGAGGAGCGGCGGGATGAACGGGGTACGACGCGAGCACGGCGGGCCCCGGTGACCCCGCGCGGTTGGGCGTTGCTGACGCTGGCCGGATTGACGGTGGCCCTGCTGGTGACCGCCGCGCTGTTCATTCCCTGGCACCGGCCACCGGCGCCCCGCGCCGACCAGCTCGCCGCGCTGCGCGATCTCCCGGTGGAGCAGGTGGCCAAGGGGCGTGCGTTCCGTGCCGCGCTGCGCCCCGGGAGCTACGCCGCGCTCGCCGTCGGGCTGCTGATCGCCGTCGCGCTCGGCCTCACCCCGCTGGGCAGCCGCCTGGTCGAGCTGGTGGGCCGGCCGTTCGGCGGGCACTGGATCGCGCGGGCGGTGCTCGGCGGTCTCGCCGTGGTGCTCGTCGCCGACCTGCTCACCCTCCCGTTCTCCGCGTGGCGCCAGAGCGTGCTGACCCGCTACGGGCTGAGCACCAACGGATGGAGTGGCTGGGCCGTCGACCTGCTCAAGTCGTACGCGGTCAGCGCCGTGATCGGCGCGGTGGCGCTGTTCGGCTTCTACGCGGTCATCCGGTTCGCGCCGCGCTGGTGGTGGGCGTTCGGCGCGGCGGGCGCGGCCCTGCTGGTGGTGCTGCTCTCGTTCGTGCTGCCGGTGCTGGTGGAGCCGGTGTTCAACAAGTTCACCCCCATGGAGCAGGGTCCGCTGCGCACCGAGCTGATGAGCATGGCCGCCCGCGACGGGGTGCCGGTGCGCGACGTGCTGGTCGCCGACGCCTCGCGGCGCACCAGGGCGGTCAACGCGTACGTCTCCGGCCTCGGGCCGACCCGCCGGGTGGTCGTCTACGACACGCTGCTGAGCGAGGCCACCCCCGCCGAGGTGACCGCCGTGGTGGCGCACGAGTTGGGGCACGCGAAGGACTCCGACGTGGCGGTGGGCACGCTGACCGGGGCGCTGGGCGCCGCCGCCGCCGTGGTGGCGCTCTACCTGCTCGGCTCGTGGGGGCTGCTGCTGCGGTTGGCCGGCGTCGACTCGGTGGCCGATCCACGCGCGTTCCCGCTGCTGATCGCCCTGGTCACGGTGGCCGGCCTGGTCGCCACCCCGGTGCAGGCGCTGATGTCGCGGCGGGTGGAGGCGCGAGCCGACGCGCACGCGCTCGCGCTCACCCGCGACCCGGTGGCCTTCGAGTCGATGCAGCGCCGCCTCGGCTCGGTCAACCTCGGCGACCCCGATCCGCCGCGCTGGGAATACCTCTACTCGGCCTCGCATCCGTCCACCGTGGAGCGGATGGCCGCCGCCCGCGCGTACGCCCGGGAGGCTGGCCGATGAGCCGCACGCTGCTGATCACCAACGACTTCCCGCCCCGTCCGGGCGGCATCCAGTCCTTCGTGCACAACCTCGCCGTGCGTCAGCCGGCCGGGTCGGTGGTCGTGTACGCGTCGAGCTGGCGCGGCGCCGCGAAGTTCGACGCCGACCAGCCGTTCGAGGTGATCCGCGAGCGCACCCGGGTGCTGCTGCCCACCCCGCTGATCGCCCGCCGGGCGGCCCGCCTCGCCCGCGCGTACGACTGCGACACGGTGTGGTTCGGCGCGGCGGCCCCGCTGGGGTTGCTCGCCGGCGGCCTGCGCCGCCGGGCGGGCGTACGCCGGGTGGTGGCGCAGACCCACGGCCACGAGGTCGGCTGGGCGGCGCTGGCGGCTGCCCGGCCGGCGCTGCGGCGCATCGGTCGGGGTGTCGACGTGACCACCTACCTCGGCGAGTACACCCGCGTCCGGCTGGCCCGCGTGCTGGACGGGGTGACCGACCTGCGCCGGCTGGCGCCCGGGGTGGACGTGGACACCTACCACCCGACGGTGGACGGTGAGCCGGTCCGGGCCCGGTTGGGGCTGACCGACCGGCCGGTGGTGGTGTGCGTGTCCCGACTGGTGCCGCGCAAGGGTCAGGACATGCTGATCCGGGCGCTGCCGGAGATCCGCCGCCGGGTGCCCGACGCGGCGCTGCTGATCGTCGGCGGCGGTCCGTACCGGGCGACCCTGGAGAAGCTGGCCCGGCAGATGGGCGTCGAGCGGGACGTGGTGTTCACCGGTTCGGTGCCGGCGGCCGCGCTGCCGGCGCACTACGCGGCCGGCGACGTCTACGCGATGCCCTGCCGCACCCGCAACCGCGGCCTGGACGTGGAGGGGCTGGGCATCGTCTACCTGGAGGCGTCCGCGACCGGTCTGCCGGTGGTGGCTGGGGACTCCGGCGGCGCCCCGGACGCCGTCCGTGAGGGCGAGACCGGGTACGTGGTCCGTGGCCGGGACGTCGCCCAGCTCGCCGACCGGGTCGCCCGACTGCTCGCCGACCGGGATCTGGCCCGCCAGCTCGGCGCGGCCGGCCGGGCGTGGGTGGAGCGGGAGTGGCGCTGGGAGGCGCAGGCACAGCGGATGGCGGCTCTGCTCGCCGGCTGACCGCCGCCCGTGTTCAGGTGCGGGCCGGCCGGGGCGGGGCGTAGCGGGGCACGTACTCCTGGTCGGTGAGCCGTTGGATCGCGGCCATCACCTCGTCGGTGATCATCCGGATGTCGCGGGGCCCGGTGATGCGCCCGGCGACCGGAATCGGCGGACCGAACCGCAGGGTGACCGGGTGTCGGCGGGGCAGCCGCGCGTCGACCGGCAGGACCTCGGCGGTGCCGAGCACACCGACCGGGATGATCGGCACCTCGGCGTCGCGGGCGAGCCGGGTCATGCCGACCCGACCCCGGTAGAGCCGCCCGTCCGGGGACCGGGTGCCCTCCGGGTAGATGGCGACGAGACCGCCGGCGCGCAGCACCGGCACGGCCGCGTCGAGGGCCGTGAGGGCGGCCCGGCCGCCGGCGCGCTCGACCCGGATGGCGCCCATGCCGGAGACGATCCGCCGGCTGAGCCAGCCGCTCGGGCCTCGGCCGGTGAAGTACTCGGCCTTGGCCCAGAAGGTGACGTGGCGCGGCGTCAGGCAGCCGAGGAACACCTCGTCGGCGACGGACAGGTGGTTGCCGGCGAGGATGGCGCCGCCGTGGCGGGGCAGATGCTCCAGCCCTTCCACGCGGGGCCGCCAGCCCAGCCGCAGGGTGGTGCCGACGGTCAGTTTGCCGATGTCGTACAGCAGGGGCACGTCTTCTCCCGGTTCAGTGCGGCGCGGGGCCGAGGTGCGCGTCGAGCGCGGCCCGCAGGAGGGTGTCGTCGTCGGTGACGCCGGTGGCCAGCGGCAGGCTGCCCCAGGCCCAGAGCTGGGCGATGCCGTGCAGGTTGGCCCAGAGCGCGCCGGCCAGCACCGGGGCGGGCGCGTCGGTCGGCTGGCGTGCCTGGGCGACCAGGTCGACCAGGAGGGTGAACAGCGGCAGGCTCGTCTCGCGCAGCCGCAGACGGCCGCTGGCCAGCAGGTCGTGGCGGAACATCAGCTCGAACATGCCGTGGTGCGCCGCGGCGAAGTCCAGGTACGTCCGGGCCAGCGCGACCAGGCGGGTACGCGGGTCCGGGCCGGCCGCGCGCAGCGTCTCCTCGACGCGGGCGGTGAGGTCGGCGAAGCCCTCCCGGGCGATGGCGGAGAGCAGGTCGACGTGGGTGGGGAAGTAGCGGCGCGGCGCGCCGTGCGAGACGCCCGCCCGGCGGGCGATCTCCCGCAGTGACACCGCCGACTGGCCCTCGCGCAGCACGAGGTCCACCCCGGCGGCCACCAGTCGGGCCCGCAGGCCCGCCTCCCCCTCGCTCATAGACAGTGTCTACCAGGCGGGCGTAGACGCTGTCTACTGGTGGTGCGGGGGTTCAGCGGATGCGGGCCAGGATGCGGTCGGCGGGGGCCGGCCGGCCGAAATGCCAGCCCTGGGCGGCGTCGCAGCCGATCGCCCGCAGCCGCTCGGCCTGCCCGGCGGTCTCCACCCCCTCGGCGGTCACCGTCAGGTCCAGCGCGTGTGCCAGCGACACCAGCGAGGCGAGGATCCGCTCGTCGGTACGCCCCACCGCCGGCGAGCGCAGGCCGGCCACGAACTCCCCGGCCACCTTCAGCTCGGTGACGGGCAGGTCCCGCAGGTACGCCAGGTTGCTGTAGCCGGTGCCGAAGTCGTCGATGGCGATGCGTACCCCGAGATCGGCCAGCACCCGCAGCGCGCGCACGGGCTCCTTGGCGCTGCTCATCATCGTGCTCTCGGTGATCTCCAACTGGAGTCGCTCGGGCGGCAGGCCGGTCTGGCGCAGCAGCGCCCGGACCTCCTGCACCAGGCCGGGCCGGTGCACCTGCCGGACCGCCAGGTTGACGCTCACGAACGGTGCCTGGACGCCCTCCGCCGACCACGCCTCCGCCTCCCGGCACGCCTCGGCCAGCACCCACCCACCCAGTTGCACGATCAGGCCGGTCTCCTCGGCCAGCGCGATGAAGCTGTCCGGCCGCAGGACGCCCAGCTCCGGATGGCGCCAGCGGACCAGCGCCTCCACGCCGAGCAGCCGGCCGTCGCGCAGCGAGGTCAGGGGTTGGTAGTCGAGGTAGAACTCGCCCCGCTCCAGCGCGGCCGGGATGGCCGCCGAGAGGGCGTAGCGGGCCAGCTCGCGGCGGTTGCGCTCGGCGTCGTAGAGCGCCCAGCGCGCCCCGCCGGCCGACTTCGCCCAGTGCAGGGTGCTGTCGGCGGCCCGCATCAGGTCGCTGGGGGTGGCCCCGGCCACCTGCCGCTCGACGATGCCGATGCTCGCCGTGACCTGGAGTTCGTGCCCGTCGACCACCGCCGGTGTGCGGACCGCGGCCAGGGCGCTCTCGGCCACCTCCACCACGGCGTCGGTGCCGCTGGCGCCCTCCACCAGGATGACGAACTCGTCGCCGCCGAGGCGGGCCACCAGGTGTTCACCGAGGGCCTGGCGCAGCCGCTCGGCCACCGTGGTCAGCAGCCGGTCGCCCACCTGGTGCCCCAGGCTGTCGTTGACGACCTTGAAGCGGTCCAGGTCGAGGAAGCACACCCCCATGCGCTGGGCGCCCCGGCCCGGCTCGTTGAGGGCGGCGGTGAGTCGTTCGGTGAACAGCGTCCGGTTGGGCAGGCCGGTGAGCGGGTCGTGGGTGGCCTGGTGGCGGAACCGGGCCTCGCTGGCCCGCAGCGCCCGCTCGGCCTGCGTCCGGGCCATCATGGCGGCCCGGCGGATCGACTCCTGCTCGTCGAGCGTCCGGTCGCGCAGCGCGCGGGCGTAGCCGGTCGCCACGGCGGCCAGCAGCCGCGCCATCCGGTCCTCGACGTCCTCGGCCACCAGCCCCAGGTCCCGCACGAGCCGGAGCTGGATGACCTCGACCGTACGACCCAGCCCCTCCGCGGACGCGATGTGCGCGGCGACCAACTCGGCGCCGACCCGGTGCCCGGCCCGCAGGTCGAACGGCTCGGCGAGCAGCGCGCCGGCCAACTGCCCGGTGAGCCGGTGCAGCAGGGCCTCGAGCTGAGCCTGGGTCATCGGCAGGTAGCTCGTGCCGGAGACCGCCTTGGCCCACGCGCGGGCGAAGGTGCCCGGGCGGGTGGCCTTCCCGGGCGACTCAGTCACCGAGTCGTCCGACGCCGCCCATGAAGACCGCGCGTTCGGCGTCCTCCGCGCTCTCCGGGGTGTCCGGTCGCCACTGTGGCACCCAGACGACGCCCGGGTCGACCAGCTCGAACCCGTCGAAGAGCGCGGTCAGCTCGGCCCGGTTACGAATCCAGAGCGGGCTGTCGGTACGCCGGTAGACCCGCTCGGCCTCGGCGCGCTCGTCCTCGCTGCGCCCGTCGTCGCTGGCCTGCGACAGCACCAGGTAGCTGCCGGGCGCCAACGCGTCGCGCAGCGTCGCCAGCAGCTCCGCCGGGCGGTCGTCGTCGGAGACGAAGTGCAGGACGGCCACGATCATCACGGCCACCGGTTGGCTCAGGTCGAGCAGCTTGCGGACGTCGGGGTGCGCCAGGATCCGCTCCGGGTGCCGCAGATCCTCCTGTACGACCACCGCGCGGTCGTTGCCAGCCAGGATCTCCCGGCTGTGCGCCACCGCGACCGGATCAACGTCCACATAGACCACCCGCGACTCCGGGTCGATGCGCTGGGCGATCTCGTGCACGTTGCCGACTGTGGGAATGCCCGAGCCGATGTCGAGGAACTGTCGGACGCCGGCCTCGGCGAGGTGGTGGACCGCTCGGCGCAGGAACGCCCGGTTGGCCTGCGCCATCAGCGGCGCCTCCGGGACGGCGGCCACCATCGCCTGCGCGGCGGCCCGGTCGGCGGCGAAGTTGTGCGATCCGCCGAGGTAGTAGTCGTACATCCGCGCGACGCTCGGGCGCTCGATGTCGATGGTGTCGGGTGCCCAGTCCGGCCGCTGCATGCGCTCAACCCCTTGAGTCCGCGACGCGGGCGTCGTCGCCCGCGCGGGTATTCTGCCCCCGACGTACCCGCCAGACCATAGCGTGCCGCCGAATTCCCGCCGACGTCGGTCGATACACGAAGGTCCGCGCCGGCGACGAGCCGGCACGGACCTTCGGTCGCGGTGTCCCGCTCGACGAGCGGGCGCGGGTCAGAACTTCGGGGCGTCCGGCGCTTCGAGCAGGCCGAGCCGCAGCGCGGTCATCAGCGCCTGTGCCCGGTTGGCGGCGCCGAGCTTCTCGTAGAGCTTCGAGATGTGCGTCTTGGCGGTGGACTCGCTCACGAACAGCTGCTTCGCGATGCCCGCCACGCTCATCCCGTCGGCGAGCAGCCGCAGCACCTGCCCCTCCCGGGGGGAGAGCTGCGGGCCGGACGGGGCGAGCCGACGCTTCATCGCCTCGGCCAGGTCGGCGGCCGTGAACGCGCTGGGCGAGGAGGCGGCGTGCCGCGCGGCGGCCACCACCTCGTCGGCCGGGGCGGTCTTCGGCACGAAGGCGCTCGCGCCGGCCTCCAGGGCGCCGAAGAGCTGGTCGTCGCCCGCGTACATGGTCAGCACCACGATGCCCATCGACGCGCTGGACTTGCGCAGCGCGCGGGTGGCCTCCAGGCCGCTGCCGTCGGGCAGCCGCAGATCCATGATCACCACGTCCGGCTGCAGGGCGCCGGCCTGGCGTACCCCCTCAGCCGCGGTCGCGGCCTCGCCGACGACCTCGAACTGACGGTCGCGCTCGAAGGCGTGCCGCAGGCCCTTGCGAATCAGGTCATGATCGTCGACAAGGAGAACCTTGGTGCGGGTGGCCGGTGTCGGACTTGTGGTCATCCTCGGGTTACTCCCCTTCTGGTGCTGCGCTGTCGCGCACGTTGTCGCGCCGGGACGAGGTGCCGAGAACCACCGCCACGGTCGTGCCGCTGGGTTGCCGCGGCCTGATCTCCAACCGGCCCCGGATACGTTCCGCCCTCTCGGCCATGATCGCAAGACCGTACCGTCCGTCGGGGCGCTGGTCAGCCATCCCCTGACCGTCATCCGACACTTCAATTTGAGCGTACGGGGGGTCCACCTCACACGTGACCCAGAGATTCGAGGCTCCGGCGTGCTTGCGAGCGTTGGTCACCGCCTCCTGCGCGATGCGCAGCAACTCGGCCTCGGTGGCCGCCGGCAGGCGCGCGGTGGACTCGTCCAGCGACAGGTGCACCCGCAAGCCGCCCGAGGCGCCCACCGTCCGGGCGTACTCGGCGATCGCCGCGGCCAGGCCGCCCTGCCGGTCCACCTCGCTGCGCAGCTCGAACAGGCTCAGCCGCAGCTCGGTGATCACCCGGGTCACCTCGCCGCGCAGCGTACGCAGCGCCTCGGCGGTCTCGTCCGCGTCGTCGAAGACGGTGGCCAGGGCGTTGTCGATGCCGTAGCCGACCATCACCAGCTCCTGCGCCACCCCGTCGTGGATCTCCCGGGCCAGCCGCTGACGCTCCTCGTTGGTGGCCAGCGAACGGACCTCGTCGAACAGCAGAGCCGCCTCCAGCCGCAGCGCGGCCGGCTGGGTCAGCCCGGTGACCCGGGACACCACCGGCGGCGGGTACGCCTGCGCGACGTCCGCCTCCAGCACCACCAGCCCCACCGTGCGCACCCCGGCGACCAGCGGGACGATCAGCGCCGACACGTCCCCGCCCCGGTGGGAGCGCGACTGCGAGCGGGCGGCCGTCGTGGCCTGCTGGCTGGCCCAGGCGTCGGCGATCGCCGAATCGGCGTCCAGGGTCGTCTCCCAGTCCACCCGGTCCACCCCGGCCTGGGCGAGCACCACGAGCCGGCCCCCGCCGCTGGCCGACAGCACCGCGCCCCGGTCCGCCCGGGCCACCGTGCGCAGCTCCTCCAGCAGGTGCTCGGAGATGCCGCCCGGGTCCAGGGTCGCCCCCGGCAGTTGCCGGGCCACCGTCCGCAGCTGGGTCAGCAGCCGGGTCGCCTCGGCGTACGGCTGGGGCTTGCCGTCGGCGCGGACGGCCATCACCCGGTGCAGGGTGCCGGCGGCGTAGAGCCCGAGCGCGGCGAGGATCAGCCACTGCGCGCAGACCGCGAGGTAGCCGACCTGGCCGAGCTGACGCCCGCCGTCGACCTGGGTCAACGCGCCGCTGACCAGCAGCGTGCCGGCGGTCACCGCGAGCAGCGCCGCGCCCTCGCGGAAGCGGCGGCGCAGGGCGGTGACGGTCACCGGCACCGCCAGGTAGGGCAGCACCGCGGAGGCGCCGAGCCCGTCGACCGTGCCCCCGACCGACGCGACAGCGGCGACCTGGCTCGCGGCCAGCCCCAGCACCACCACCTCGGCCACCCGGCTCAGCGGCCCGATCAGCCGGTGCTGCGGGGCGAGCAGGGAGGGCGCTCCGGCGACCGCCAGCAGCGCGATCCACCACAGCTGGGTGACGTCGCGGGTGGCGAACAGGGTCAGGATCGCGACCAGCGCCAGCATCACCAGGCGGGCGGCCGCGGCGAGGGGATGCGGATGTGGTGGGGCGGATGCGGATGCGGGCACGTGACGGATGGTAGTCAGCTGCGGTAGATGTCGGCGATCTCCGCCGCGTACGTCTTGTGGACGACCTGTCGCTTGACCTTCAGCGACGGGGTCAGCTCACCGGTCGCCTCGGTGAAGTCGCGGGGCAGGATCCGGAAGACCTTGATCGCCTCGGCCTTCGACACGGACTGGTTCGCGGTGTCGATCGCGGACTGGACCTCGGCGCGCAGGCCCTCGTTCTCGCGCAGCTTCTCGACCGGGGTGTCCGGGGGCAGTCCGGCGCTCGCGAGGAACGTCGGCAACGCCTCCTCGTCGATGGTGACCAGCGCGCCGATGAACGGCTTGGCGTCCCCGACGACGACGCACTGGCTGATCAGCGGGTGGGCGCGGACCTGGTCCTCCAGCACCGCGGGGGCGACGTTCTTGCCGCCCGCGGTCACGATCAGCTCCTTCTTGC
>NZ_JBFAPG010000181.1:0-10865 GCF_040675595.1 Micromonospora sp. NPDC049580 | reverse complement strand
CGCGAGGCGGCCCGACGGCCGGGGGATCAGAGGTTCGGCTGTTCCTTGACGGTGAGGTTCAACCGCTGGAGCAGGTTCTTGTCGGCGACGCCGGTGTAGACCCGGACATCGTCGATGGCGCCCGAGAGGTGCTCGCGGAACTGGTCGTCGATGAAGGCCCGACCCAACTGGAGCCCACCGGTGGCGTTGAACGGCTCGGTGAGCTGGACCGAACCGACCACCTCGGCGTTCACGTAGAACAGGAACTCGTGCGTGTAGCCGTTGTAGACCAGGGCGACGAGGTCACCCTTGGTCAAGGTCTTCGGGGCCTCGTCCACCAGAGGGATCAGCTCGACCGCCGCGCCCACCGTGTCGGTGCCCGGCACGGCCAGCTCGTACCGGCCTGCGTTGTTGCACCGGACGATGACCGAGCTGTTGTGCAGGCCCTTCTGCGAGAAGAACGTCATCGGGGTACCCGCGCAACTGCTGGTGAGCTTGACCCGGGCGGTGACGGTGAAGCTGCTGGTCATGTTGGCGTTGAGCGTGGTGCTCGCGTAGCTGGTCGCCTTGCCGGCCAGCTTCAGGTGCCCCCCGCCCAGCAGCGCCGCGGTGGGCGGCGGGAAGACGCCCTTGTAGATCGACGCATCCGGCCCGAGGGTCATCGCCGCCTTGGCGTCGTACTCCGGGCTGCTCGTTCCAGTGGCGGTGTTGAGCTGCCAGTACGCCACCCGGTTGAGGGCCGTTTGCTTCAGCCCGGTGGTCTCGGTGGAGAGGATCGGGCGGTCGAAGAAGGCGACGTCGGCCAGTTCACCGATCCAGCTGTCCGCGTAGCCGCCCTTGACGACGCGCCGGCCGAACTGCACGGCACCCCGGGACTTCGACTGCGACCGCCGGTCGGCGGTGTACAGGTTGGTCCCGTTCACCAGGAGGGAGATCTTCTTGGTGGAGTCGTCGTACGAGGCGGTCAGGTGGGTCCAATCCGTGGTGACCGGGGACGGGGTGGTGCCGGTGGAGAAGACCCGCCACTCACCCAGCGAGATCACGTCGTTGGTCGGGATCCGGAACACCCAGTTCCCGCCCTCCGTACCCAGGCTGAACCCGGGTTCGCCGGTGCCGTCCTGGCTCACGATCGTCTGCCGGCGGGTCGGGTCCGAGGTGCGCACCCAGGCGGTCACCGTGAAGCTGCGTGAGGTGTCCACGGCCCAGAGGGTCTTGTCCGGCTCCTCGGGGTCCATGGTCGTCTTCAGGTAACCGTTCCAGGTGCCGTCGAGTTTCACAGCCGTGTCGAACTGCCCACCGGGACCAGGCACACCGAAGGTGACGCCGCTGCCGGCCACGACGTCGTGGTCCCCGAGCGTGTCCTCCGCCTGCTTGGAGCCGGCGACCTCTGAGAAGGCCCATTGGGACACCGGCGGCCGCTTGCCGACCCGGAAGGTGCAGGAGGCGATGGAGCTGCCCAGACCGGCCTTGTCGACGGCCATGACGTTGAGCGTCCAGGGCCCTTCCTTGGTGGGCTTCCACTGGATGGTGGACGGCCCGCCGGCGGTCGTCGGCCTGATGCTGTTCGCCGAGGACGGGTTGGTGTTGAAGCCCCACCGGTACTCGACCACGTCCGCGGCGGCGGAGTCGAAGGTGAAGCTGGTGGTCAGGCCGAGCTTCTCGTGCCATTCCGCGTCGGTCTTGCAGTCCGGCGAACCGCCGTCGCCGGCGTCGTCCGGCAGGAAGTCGGGCGAGTCGACGTCCGGCGGGGCAGGCTTGGTGGCGTCGTAGATGAACTGGCAGGGGTTACGGGTGCCGTCGGAACTCCACGGTCCCCAACTGGTGTTGTCCGACGCGCGGACCTCCCAGGAGACGACGACGTTCTGCGGGATGTCCGACGGCGCGGTGAGCGTGAAGATCGATCCGCTCGCCTTGAGCAGCGTCGTCGGGTACGACCGCACGGTGTCGGCCTGCGCTCCCGGAGCCCGCCAGGTGAGCCGCCACTCGGCCTTGAGCTGCTCGGTGTGCGCCGATGAGTGGTCCGGGTCGCGGAGCACAGCGGAGAGCTTCGGGATCTTCCACACGTACGGGGCGCCGGAGCCGTAGACGCAGGCGCCACCCGGGTCCGAGGTGAGTTCCGACAGGGCGGGGATCAGCGGGGCGCGGTTGTACTTCACCGAGAGCACGGCATTGTCGCAGAACCGCTTGCTGTGCTGGTAGTTGCCCTCGTTCTCGGCCTTGAGGCCGAGGGTGACCGTGCTCCAGCCGCTCGCCGCCGCGATCTGCACGGCTTCCTTGGCGTCCCAGCTGGCGTTCTGGTTGGTGGAGGTGCAGGTCGCCTGGGTGCTGCTGGGCGCCTTGGTATCCAGCCAGTTGGCGCCACTGCTCCAGCTCGACCCGCCCGGCTGGTTGCTCCAGTTCGTCGACGAGTTGATCGCCTTTGGCAAGAGGTAGAGCTGGGCGTCTTGCGGGGTCGAGTTCCAGGCGTGCTGCATGGTGACCCGAAACTCGGCGCTGAGGATCGTCTTGCCGGAGTACGGCGTGGAGAGGGTGTAGATGACCCGCTTCACCTTGGAGCTGTTGCACAGCTCCGGGCAGAGCCCGATCCGCTCGTGCCGCTTGCCGTCGAACTTCCAGTACTCCTCGTTGGGGTAGCCGCTGTCGACCATGGCCCAGGAGCTGTTGGTGGTGGCCTGCCAGACCGGGTCGAGGTAGACCGGCCAGTTGGTGTCCGGGTCGGCGAGCATCGCCGCGTCCGGGGTGAGGGTGAGCGCGCCGTTGGCGTAGTTCAGCCCCATCGGCGCGACCGTCGAGCTGTCCTCCGGGCCGCGCGCCGTCTCCAGGTCGGTCTCACCGGCGACCGTGGCGGCCGTGGTCGACTCCGCGGCCAGCGTGCCGGAGGTCGTCTCCTGGGCGCTGGCCGTCGTGGTGCCGCCCTCACCGGTCGGGGTGCCGTTGTCCCACATGGTCGGCTGGTCGGCCTCCAGCACCGGGTTCCCGGTGGCCGGGTCCAGCGCGACGATGCCGCCCTCGGGCGTCTCCTGGATGGTCAGGTTCTGGCCCGTGACGCCCAGCTTGAGGCCCTGGAGTTCGGGCGTGTTCGCGGCCTCGGGAGTCTTCAGGACGATCACGTGGGAGAAGCCCTCGACCGTCATGTTGACCACGAGGTCGACGTGCGGGAAGACGTCCGGGTAGACGGCCTGGTCGCCGTTGAGCACCGGCGCGGGCAGGGTGTACGGCCAGGTGAGGGTCATCACCTGGTCGTCCTTGCGGACCACCAGCAGCGGGTCCGCCGCGCCGGTGGAGATCCGCATGTCGATGAGCGCGGCCTTCGGAGTGATCGTCCCGTCGGCGTTCTGCGCCAGCGTGGCGTCGGTGGGGACCCAGGCGTCACCCTGGACCACCCGGACCGGCTGGTTGTGCTCGTTGGCGATCAGGTTGCCGTCCGGCTGCGCGAAGACGTCCCGGTACTCGGTGCGGAAGGCGAGCACCTCGACCGGCTGGCCGAGCGACTCGGCGGCGAGCAGCGCCTCGGCCTCGGTCTCCCGGACCGGGTTCTCCTCCACCGCCGCCACCGGCGCGGTGGCCGGCGAGCGGTCCGCGTGGTCGGCGTAGACGGTGGTGGAGAGCAGGCCGGCGAGGCCCACCATGAGGCCGAGCGTGAAGAGCCGGCCCCGCTTTCTGCTATGACGGGCCACCGTCAGGTCCTCCCCCGTTGAACTGCGCGATTCGTTGTGTGCCATCAGTTGATCGCCGCCCCGAAGAGACCCTTGGCCGTCGGCAGCCCGTTCAGGCCGGGCTGCCAGGTCTGCGCGGGCGTGGTCGTCCCGCCGACCAGGCTCGACCAGTTGAAGGCGTAGACCGCGTCGTCGCCGTACGGCGTGCCGACGAAGAGCTGCTTGGAGGTGGCGCTCATCGAGGTGCCGACGAGTTCCTGCTCACGGAAGCTGCCCGGCAGGCTGCTGCCGCCGCGCTGCAGCGTCACCGGCGTGCCGATCGGGTTGGCCAGCGCCGGGAAGACCCGCACCCGCCCCGAGTCGACAGTCGAGGTCCCGGCGTCCTCGCCGGGGACACCGATCGCGAGGAACATCGTCGAGTTGGTGCCCTCGCTGGTCGCGGCGGTGTTCGCCAGGACCACCTTCTCACCGAGGTAGTCGCCGTCCTCCGAGGCGTACGTGATCGACGGCAGTTCGGTGAAGGTGTTGGCCGCGGTCACGTGGAAGCGGTGCACCAGGCCGGCGTCGGTCGTCGGCGCGGTCGCGCCGGAGAGGGTGATGTCCTCCCCCGGCACACCCACGGCGACCAGCGAGTCCTGCGTCCCAGCCGCGCTACCGACCGGGCGGTACGGGACGAGCGAGATCGACTTACCGAAGTTGTCGTTGGCCTCGGGGTTTTCGGAGACACCCGTCTGCCCCTGGTCCAACACGGCGGCGAGGGTGGGCAGCCCGCTGGTCAGCTTGTTGCTGAAGACGTCGACGGTGCCGGCGAACACCTCGGTGCCGATCGCCTCACCGGGGGCGCCGACCGCCCAGTGGTACTTGGAGGCGGCCACCGAGAATCCGGTCCGGTCGTCGATCTCCGCGTTACCGGGGATGCCGTTGCCCTGGCTGATCGCCACGTTCACATTGCCGCGGATGTAGTGCACCATGCCAGCCAGGGCACCGCTCGTGAAGCTCTCCCACGGCACTCCGATGACCAGGTAGGGCTCGCCGCTCGCGGTCCGGCTGCCGGCCACCGAGTAGCCGAACACGTCCCAGGCCTCGGCGACGTCCGGGACGTTGGTGACGTCTTGGTGGTAGACCAGCGAGGCCGGCCCCTGGGCGAGCCCGGCCGGTGAGCCGAGCAGCACGTAGACCGCACCGGCCCCGTCCTGGCCGCTGATGTTTTGGTAGGGCACGCCGACCGCAAGGTCCGTGCAACCGTCGTTGTTGGCGTCGTACGGCGAGATCGAGAAGCCGAAGCGGTCACTGGACCCGGGTGCGCCCGGGACCTTGGCCACCCCCTCCTGCAGGGTGTGCACGGTGGTGCTGCCGCCGTAGGTGACGTGCACCTGACCGGCGCCCCAGAGGCCGTTGACGGTCACCTCCGGGTCGGCGATTGCCATGTCGGTGACGCCGTCGCCGTTGAAGTCGTTCTCCGCGGTGCCGGCGCAGCCGGTGACCGGGGCGACGGTGGTGTAGACCTGCATCTCGCAGAACGGGGACCAGCGGTCGCTACCGCTGACGCCGTCAGCGGCCTTGACCCGCCAGCGGTAGATGCCGCCGTCGACGAAGGCTCCGGCCGGGACCGTGCTCGCGGCGGTGGCGCCGGAGGCCACGGCGCTGTAGCTGGCCGAGCCGATCGCGGTCTCCGCGTTCATCGCCCACCACTCGAAGGTGACCGTCATCGCGGTGCCGTCACCGTCGGACACGGTGGCTTTGAGCTGCGGGGTGAGGGTGTTGACCTGGGGCCGGCCCGTGCCGGTGACGCAGCTGGTGGCCGGGACGGTGGCCTGGGTGCCGACGGTCGGCCAGGAGTTGTAGGTGACCGACGCCTTCGGGTCCTCGGCGGGGTCGGTACCTTCGCGGGAGCGGAACTGCTTGAACCCGGCCACGTCCGCCTCGTTGGTGGCCCGCAAGCCCATCCCGGCTCGGGTCTTGTTGGCGTCGGCGGCCCGCTGGAAGAAGGTCTTGCCGTCGATGTTCACCCAGGCGTCGGCGCTGGTGCAGCTCGCGCCACCGCCGGCGGTGGCGGTGGACCGGGCGTCGGGCCCGACCGCGTCCCAGGCCGGCTGGTTGGCGAAGGTCGTGGTGTACGTGGCCGGCGCGGTGGTCCAGATCTCCCACGAGACCGGGGTGCAGACCTGCGACCAGTAGTTCCAGAACGACACGGTGGCCGAGTTGATCTGCTTGCCGGCGAGGACCGTGCTGTCCCAGGTGAGGAACGACCGGGTCAGGTGCGGGTTGCTCGGGTCGAGCAGGCCGAGCTGGAGGTTGTTCTGCGTGTTCTGGTCCACACTCGACCCCTCGGTGACGTACGTGTCGAAGGTGGTGGCGAGCGGGTTGACCGTCGGGTCGATGGTCACCGGGTAGGCCGTCGCCGGGTCGCGCAGCCAGGCGCGGTCCGGCGCGAGGGTCAGCTCGACCGTGTCGCCGCGCTTCGCCAGCTCGGTGCGGATCGGCTTCTGCACGGCGGGGTCACCGGTGACCTTGTGCTTCCTGGCGTCCCACATCAGGGGCGCCGGGATGCGGGCGGTCTGCTTGCCGGCGCGGTCCTTGATCGCGATGGCACCGTCCGTGCCCCGGCTCCAGCCGGCCACGCCGGGACCGCTGAACGGGAAGGCCACGCTCTCGACCTGGGCGGCGGCGGCCCGGTTCTTGACCACGAGGAACTGTTGGAATCCGGTCCGGGTGGCCTCGACGACGAGGTCGACCCCGGGGCGGGCGTCGACGTACGTCGCGCGGTTGCCGTGCAGGACCGGCGTGGGCAGCGCCCCCGTCCAGCCCATGGCGACCCGCTGGTCGGCGGAGCCGAGCGCGGCCAGTTCGTGGGTGCCCGCCTCGCGTCTACCCGAGATGCGCAGGTCGCCGGGGTGAGCGACCGGGGTGACGGAGCCGTCCGTCCCGGCCTTGAGGGTGAGATCGACCGGCACCCAGTCGCCGCCGCGGCGAAACCGTTGCATGCCGGCGGCGATCTCGGCCCGGAGCTGCCCGTCGGGCAGGGCGACGACCTCGGTGGTCTCGCTGGTGAGGCTGTCGACCTGCACCGGTTTGCCGGTCTCCCGTGCGGTCCGCAGGGACACCGCCTGGTCGGACCTGTTCTCCACGCCACCCGTCACGCCATCGGGCCCGGCGGCGAGGTACTCCGCCGGTTCGCCCGAGATGCCAGCCAATGCGACCGCCGTCAGCACGGCGACTCCCGCCGCAAGGCATGAACGTACGGTGGCCGTCTTTCGACGTGCCACGAAAACCCCCCGTGTGTCGCCCGTTTGTCGGTCGGGACTGTAGGGAGCGGCCTGCTCTACGCACAAGTAGCGTTACAACTGGTGAGCACAGACGCGGCAATACGGACCTTCCGCCCACAGTGCTCACTCTTCGGAGTTTTACCTGCTCAGAACAGATGCGGCGGACTCGACGAACAGTTGGCCCGGCATCGGCCGAACGACTGGAATACGCCACCGCCGGACGCCGGCTATTGCCACCCGATCAGCGCGGACAGGTCGATCCGACGGCGAATGCGGGCTCTGCGGCGAAGCGCCTGGGGTGGACCGAAATCGCGGAGCGGGCGATGAGCAATTCGCCGACAGCTACCCGCCGGAATTCCTGCATTCGGCCGGCCGAAGAGCCTCGTGGGATGCGCCCGAATAGGGGCCTCCGAACCCACACCCCATCGACGTCCAGGCAGCTCACAGCAACCGCTCCCGACGGCGCACCACCGCTCGTGAATCGACGTCCGGTCGAGGCGCGAATGGGGCGACGGCCCGGTGGTCGGACGCATCCGTCGGTCGACTGGAGGCATGCTCGAGTGGCGACCGCACCGCCGAGGGGGACAACAGCCGCGACCATCGGCGCAGGTAGTTGCCTCAGCCCACCACCCCGCGGAACGCCCACAGGCGGCCGGCAGGTGAATGCTGCCGCCCCTACGATTCCGGGGCGCCCACCTGCCGGACGGCCATCTTACAATGTGGTCAGTCGCCGAGCGCGTCGATGTCGCGCATCTCCTCCGCCGTCAATGAGAAGTGGAAGACGTCGAAGTTGGCGCTGATCCGCTCCGGGGTCACCGACTTCGGGATCACCACGATCTCGTGGTCGATGTGCCAGCGCAGCACCACCTGAGCCGGGGAGACGCCGTGCGCGGCGGCGATCCTGGTCAGCACCGGATCGCTGAGGTCGCTGTTCTTGAAGGGGCTGTACCCCTCCAGCACCACGCCCCGGTCCCGGTGCTCGGCGTGCCGCTGCCGGTCGTACAGCGCGGGGCTCCACCGGATCTGGTTGACCGCCGGGTTCTCCTCCGTCGACTGGATCAACTCGTCGATGTCGCCCGTGCTGTAGTTGCTGACCCCGACGGCACGGGTCAGGTTCTCGTCCCGGGCGGCCAGCAACTCCCGCCACATCGGGATGCTGGCACTGGCGGACGGCGGCCAGTGGATCAACCAGAGGTCCACCTGGTCGACGCCGAGCGCCTCCAGGCTGGCCTCCAACGTCTCGCGCTCCCGGCCCGTCCGGTCGGGCGGGAGCTTGGTGGTGATGAAGATGTCCTCGCGACGCAGCCCGCTCTCCTGGACCGCTCGGCCGACCTCCCGCTCGTTGCCGTACATGGTCGCGGTGTCGAGGTGCCGGTAGCCGGTGTCGAGCGCGGCCAGCACGGCGTCGTAGCCCGCCTGGCCGGTGGCCTGCCAGGTGCCGAAGCCGAGCAGGGGGATCCGCACGTCACCCGGGAGCAGGGCGGTGGGCTGGTCGCTGAGGTCCATGAGGTCCGTTCTACCCCGCCGCGCCCCCGGACGCCGAGCGAACCGGACACTCCGGCGACCAGCGCATTGGCCCGGTTTGCCGGAGAATGCGGGTGTGACGGACCGGCTGGAGGAGTACCGACGCCGGCGCGACGCGGCCCGTACGCCCGAGCCGGTGCCGGAACGCGCCCCCACGGCGACCGGGCCCGACGAGGGCGCCGGCCGCTTCGTCATCCAGCAGCACCACGCCCGCAGCCTGCACTGGGACCTGCGACTGGAGCACGAGGGTGTGCTCGCGTCCTGGGCCGTGCCGCGCGGTCTGCCCCGCGGTCCGGGCCGCAACCACCTCGCGGTGCACACCGAGGACCACCCGATGGAGTACCTCGACTTCTCCGGCGAGATCCCCGCCGGCGAGTACGGGGGCGGCCGGATGGTCATCCACGACCGGGGCACGTACCGCTGCGAGAAGTGGCGCGACGACGAGGTCATCGTGACCCTCGCCGGTGACCGCACCGCCGGCCGCTACGCGCTGTTCGCCACCGGCGGCCGGGACTGGATGATCCGCCGCACCGATCCCGCGCCGCCGGGTTGGACGCCGATGCCCGAGCTGGTCCGCCCGATGCACGCCACGCCCGCCGCCCGGCTGCCCCGCGACCGCGCCGAATGGGGATACGAGTTGCGCTGGGACGGAGTCCGGGCGATGGCGTACGTCTCCGGCGGGCGGTTGCGGCTGCTCTCCGAGACCGACGAGGAGATCACCGGCGGTTACCCGTGGCTGCGCGCGATGGCCGAGGCGCTGGCGCCCACCGAGGCGGTGCTCGACGGCGTGCTCGTCCGCATCGACGGCTCGGGTCGGGTGCGTCCCGCCCGCCCGGCCAGCGGTGGCCGGGTAACGACCGGCGCCCAGTTCCTGCTCGTCGACCTGCTGTGGCTGGAGGGCGTGAGCAGCGTCGACGTCCCGTACGCGCAACGCCGGGAACTGCTCGATGGGCTGGCGTTGGCCGGTACGCACTGGCAGACTCCGCCGTGGTTTCCCGGTGCCGGCGACGAGGCCCTGCGCACCGGGCGGGAGCAGGGGCTACCGGGTGTGGTCGCCAAGCGGCTGGACTCGGCGTACGAGCCGAGCCGGCGCAGCCGACGGTGGCTGAGCATCGACGCGGCCTGACGGCGAGGAGCGACGTGTACCTGACCCACCTGGACTGCCCACGCTGCGGCCTGGAGTACGCCGCCGACAAGCTGCAGAACCTCTGCGAGTGCGGCTCGCCGCTGCTGGCCCGCTACGACCTGCCGGCGGTGGCGAAGGCGGTCACCCCGGAGCGCTTCCCGCTGCGCCCGGCCGACCTCTGGCGGTACCGGGAGCTGCTGCCCGTCGCCGATCCCCGGCACGTCACCACGCTCGGTGAGGGCTGGACACCGCTGCTGCGCGCCCCGGCGTACGGCGCCGAGATCGGCATCGCGGACCTGATGGTCAAGGACGAGGGGTTGATCCCAACCGGCTCGTTCAAGGCGCGCGGCGCCGCGGTCGGCGTGAGTCGGGCTCGCGAGTTGGGCGTCGAGCGGATCGCGATGCCCACCAACGGCAACGCCGGTTCGGCGTGGGCGACGTACGCGGCACGTGCCGGGATGGGCGCCACCATCGTGATGCCGCTGGCGGCGCCGACCATCTGCCGGCGCGAGTGCGTGGCCGCCGGAGCCGATCTGCGTCTGGTGGACGGGCTGATCAGCGACGCGGGCCGCCGGGTGGCCGAGTTGATCGCCGAGTCCGACGGGGCGATCTTCGACGCCGGCACGCTGCGCGAGCCCTACCGCCTGGAGGGCAAGAAGACGATGGGGTACGAGATCGTCGAGCAGCTCGGCTGGCAGGTGCCCGACGTGATCATCTATCCGACGGGTGGCGGGGTCGGCCTGATCGGCATCCACAAGGCTCTGCACGAGATGCGCGAGCTGGGCTGGGTCGGCGACAAGCTGCCCCGGCTGGTGGCGGTGCAGTCGACCGGCTGCGCGCCGATCGTGCGGGCCTTCGCCGCCGGTGAGTCCCGGGCCCAGCCGTGGGAGGACGCGCACACGGTGGCGTTCGGCATCACCGTGCCGTCCCCGTTGGGTGACGAGCTGATCCTGGCCGCGCTGCGGGCGTCCGCCGGCACCGCGGTCGCCGTCGACGACGCGGAGATCCTGGCCGACCTGCGGGACTTCGCCGCCCGCGAGGGTTTGCTGCTCTGCCCGGAGGGAGCGGCCTGCCTGACCGCGGCGCGGCAGCTACGCGCCGGTGGCTGGATCCGCGCCGGGGAACGGGTGGTGGTGCTCAACACCGGCGCGGGGCTGAAGTATCCGGAGACGGTCGACGTCTCCGGCGTACCCGTGCTGGCCTGAGCCGGCACCCCACCGCGGGGGGGGTGGCGGCGGCCGGGCCGACGGGGTGGTGTTGTGGGACGGCGGGGAGTAGCAGTTTTCGCCCGCGGCGCCCGCCCCGCGATTTGGG
>NZ_JBFAPG010000180.1:0-10868 GCF_040675595.1 Micromonospora sp. NPDC049580 | reverse complement strand
CGACGGTGCGCCGGCCACCGGTGGGGTCAGTACACCGACAGGTGTACGTGGTTGGTGTGTTCGCTGGAGGGGTCGCCGTTCCCCCCGCTGTACGACTTCCACCCGCTGCTGGGCAGCCAGATCTGCCTGTACCAGATCACGTAGAGCACGGCGAGCCGGTCGGAGTTGCGGATGAAGTACGCGGCCAGGTTGTTGCCGTACGTCTTGTCGCCGCCGGTGGCGTCCCCGCCGAAGCCGCCCTTCTGGGCGGCGAAGTCGCAGGCCCGACCCTTCGGGTGTTCGCCGGAGCCGCCCGAGCGGTGGCAGGAGACGTACCGGGTGAAGCCGGCGGCCTTCGCCTGGTTGAGGGCGTGCAGGGTGCGGGGGGTGATGCAGCCGCTGGCCGGGGTGGGGTCGTTGACGCTGCACGACTCGGACGGCCAGGAGCCGTCGGAGTTGCGCGGCGCGGGCTGGGCGTTGGCGGTGGAGGTGCCCCGGTTGGAACTGGTGTCGGCAGCGGTGGTGCGCGGCTTGCTGGTGGCGACCGCCAGGGCCCGTTCGGCCTGTTCCTTGCGCTTGGCCATCACCTCGACCTGCTTGCGCTGCTCGCGGATCTCGCCGTCCAGGGCGGTGCGGGTGCGGTTGGCCTCGTCCCGGGTGGCGTGCAGGTCGCGCAGCACCCGGTCCTCGTTGGCGGCCACCACGTCCAGCGCGGCCGCCCGGTCCATGAAGCCCTCGGGGGTGTTGGTGTTGAGCAACGCCGAGACGGTGCTGAGCCGGCCGGTGCGGTACGCCACGCCGGCGATCTCGCCGACCTTGCCGTTGCGCACGGTCATCTCGGCCTCGGTGGTCTTCAGCTTGGCCGCGAGTTGCTGCTGGCGCTGGACGGAGGTGTCCAGGGCGCGCTTCGCGTCCAGGTAGCCCTTGCTGGCGGCCTCCAGTTGGGCCCGCAGCGCGGGGGTGCCGCCCTCCTCGTCGCCGTCGGG
Organism: Micromonospora sp. NPDC049580; assembly: GCF_040675595.1. Lineage (NCBI taxonomy): Bacteria > Bacillati > Actinomycetota > Actinomycetes > Micromonosporales > Micromonosporaceae > Micromonospora > Micromonospora sp. NPDC049580. The sequence goes on along the minus strand of NZ_JBFAPG010000180.1, from coordinate 9,903 downwards.
CGCCGCGGCGGCCCGCAGGCCGCCGGGGGGAGCGGCGGTGGCGGCGCCCACCGGTAGGGCGACGCCGAGGGTGACCATCATGACGATCAGTGCCGCGAGTCGGGCGGCGGGTGGTCGTGCTGGTGCCACTACGCATGTCCTTCCGTCAGCCGCCGACCGGGTTAGCTGACGGGTTCGGGACGGAAGATCCCTACCGCTGACGCGGATGCACCCCAGGAACGTGGTTCCCCGGTTCGCCCTCTCGGGTGATTAGGCGGCGGCCGCCACCGGCGCCGGGAGGGCGCCGCCGGGTGGTGGCCGGGGACGAGCCTACCGGGGCAGGTGGGACGTGTGCAGTCGATGTGACGGAAGGTGTCTGCGCCGCCACCGAAGATGACGGCAAAACGGTCTTTTCGTCAGATAGGTGCTCACCACTCGATCGAACCGCAGGCGCCCGTGGCGGACCCGGGCTCGATCTGCAGCGTGGCGTGCTCGATGCGGAAGTCCTCCCGCAGGGCGGTACGCGCCGCGGTGAGCACCGTGCCGACCTCCCCGCCGGGTGCCATGATCAGGTGTGCGGAGGCCACCTCCATGCCCGAGGTGAGCGTCCAGACGTGCAGGTCGTGCACCTCCACCACGCCGGGCACCGCGGCCAGTCGGTCGTGCACGGCGGTGACCTGGAGGTGTTCCGGGGCGGCCTGCACCAGGATGCGGACGGCCGCGCGCCCCAGCCGCCAGGTGCGCGGCAGGATGAACACGCCAATGGCGACCGCGACCAACGGGTCGGCCCACCACCACTCGGTGACCGCGATGAGCAGCGCCGCGCCGATCACGCCGAGCGAGCCGAGCAGATCGCCGAGCACCTCCAGGTAGGCGCCCTGGAGGTTGATGCTCTCCCGGGCGCCGGCGCGCAGCAGCGCGAACGCGATCACGTTCGCGAGCAGGCCGAGGACGGCCACCGCGAGCATCGGGCCAGTCAGCACCTCGTGCGGGTCGCCGAACCGGCCGATCGCCTCGATCACCACGTAGACCGCCACGCCGGAGAGCAGGACGGCGTTGGCCAGGGCGGCGAGCACCTCGAGGCGGTAGAGCCCGAAGGTGCGCTGCGGGTCGCCGGTGGCCCGCCGGGTGGCGGTGATCGCGGCGAGCGCCATCCCGATGCCCAGCACGTCGGTGAACATGTGCCCGGCGTCGGAGAGCAGGGCGAGCGAGCCGGTGTGGAAGGCGGCCACACCCTCGACCACCATCAGGGTCGCGAGCAGCCCGAACGCGGCCCAGAGTCGGCCCCGGTGCTGGTGGGCGGCGTTGGTGACCGACCCGTGGTGGTGGTCATGACCTGCTCCCACGAAATCCACCCTCCGTCGCCACCCGGGACCCGGTCAAATGTATGCTCACATCGCTATGTATGCAAGTGTACGGACCGGCCCACCCTTCGACACGGCAACCCGCAGGTCAGCCGGTCGGGTCGATGGTGGTGAGCCGCTGGGTGGCCCGGGAGAGCGCCACGTAGAGCGTTCGTACGCCGGAGCCCGGATCGGCCCGGATCTCGCTCGGGGCGACCAGCACCACCCCGTCGTACTCCATGCCCTTCGCCTCCAGGCTGGTCACCACCTGCAGCCGCGCCGCGCCGAGTGAGCCGAGCCAACCGGCGACCTCGTCGCGGCGGGTGACCGGCGTGATCACCCCGACCGTGCCGTCCACCTCGGCCAGCAGGCCGGTGGCCGCCTCCACGACCGCGGTCTCCAACCCGGCCGGCGGCACCACCAGCTCGACGGGGTCGATACCGGTGGAGCGTACGGCGTTCGGCAGCGGCAGGTCGGGGTAGAGCCGGCGGATCTCCGCCGCCGCCACCGCGAAGATCTCCGCCGAGTTGCGGTAGTTGGTGGTGAGCGTGAAATCGTGCCGCTTGCGACGGCCCAGCGCCTGGTCCCGGGCGTGGGTCAGCTCCTGGGGATCACCGATCCACGCGGTCTGCGCCGGGTCGCCCACGACGGTCCAGGAGGCCAGACGGCCGCGCCGTCCGACCATCCGCCACTGCATCGGCGAGACGTCCTGCGCCTCGTCCACCACCACATGCGCGTACTCCCGGTAGTCCTCCGGACGCTCCCGGGCCGCCGCGCGGGCGGCCCGCTGCCGGTCACTGGCGGTGCTCAGCTCGCGCACGCCGCCGGCGAGTTGGAACGGGTCGCGTCGGGCCCGCGCCGGCTGCATCGGCTTGCCGAGCAGCGCGTCCAACTCGTCCACTAACGCCACGTCCGCGATGGTCAGGCCCGCGGTGTCCAGATTCTGGTACGCGGCGGTGAGCAGCCTGATCTCCGCGCCGGAGAGGATGCCGCCGGCGTACCGACGCAGCCGATCCGGGCGAGCCAGCCAGCCGAGCACGTGTCGGGGGTGCAGGCGCGGCCACCACGCCTTGAGGAACTCCCGGAACTCCGGCCGCTCGGCGATCTCGCCCTCGAAGGCCCGCTGCTCCGGCAGCCGGGTGATGCCCACCGCACGGGCCTGCGCCCAGAGCGCGGCGAACACCCCGTCGAAGCCGGCCCGGCGTGCCTCGTTGCGCCGGGCGCCGCGGTGCAGCGCGCGGTCCCGGATCCGGTCCAGCTCGGCCCGGTCCAACCGCAGCAGCGTGCCCCGGTAGAGCAGCCGCAGCTCACCCGGGCCGCCCGGCACCGCGTCGCGGGCCGCGCGCTCCAGCACCCGGCGCATCCGCAGCGAGCCCTTCACCGCCGCCACCTCCGGCGGGTCGGTGCGGGTGGCGGTCATTCCCGGAAAGAGGCTGCCCAGCGAGTGCAGGGTCGCCGTGTCCTCACCGAGCGAGGGCAGCACCGAGGCGATGTACTCGACGAAGACGGTGGACGGCCCGACCACCAGGATGCCCCCGCCGGCGTACCGGCTGCGGTCGGAGTAGAGCAGGAAGGCCGCCCGGTGCAGGGCGACCGCCGTCTTGCCGGTGCCCGGACCGCCCGCCACGATCGTCACCCCGGAACCAGGCGACCGGATGGCCTCGTCCTGCTCCCGCTGGATCGTCGCCACGATGTCGCGCATGCCCCGACCGGTGGCCCGGGACAGGGTGGCCAGCAACGCGCCGTCACCGACCACAGTCATCCCCTCCGGCGCGGCGGTCGGGTCCAGCAGGTCGTCCTCGATGCGGGTGACCCGCTCGGCGCGCGAGGAGATGGTGCGGCGACGCACCACGCCCAGCGGCTGCGCCGGGGTGGCCTGGTAGAACGCGGAGGCGGCCGGCGCGCGCCAGTCGACGACAAGCGTGGTGGCGTCCTCGTCGCGGATGCCGAGCCGCCCGACGTGCAGCACCTGCCGGTCGCGCAGGTCCAGACGGCCGAAGACCAGCCCCTCGTGCTCGGCGTCGAGGGTGTGCCGTCGCTGCGCGGCGTGGAAGACCATCGCGTCGCGCTCGACCAGCGCGCCGAACGTGCCGACCCGGGCCATCCGGTAGCCGTCCCGTTCGGCCCGAACCGCGGACTGGCGTAGCTCGGCCAGTCGGGCGTACACCCGGTCGAGGTGCCGTTGCTCGACGGCGATCTCCTGCTCCAGGGCGGTCTGGTCGGTCAACGCACGCTCCTTCGATGTCGCCGGCAGACGGCGCGAACCGCGCGGGCCAACCGCAGAAGGGTACGGCCCCGGGCCCGGGGCTTCGCGCCCGAGGTGCGGGAACGTGCTCAGCGACCCGTCCCGGTCGCGCTCGCGTCGTGCCCGTCGCGCGCCGGCGCGGCGAGCACCCGACGCAGTACGCCGGTCAGCGCGGCGTTCACCTCGTCCGGGCGCTCCATCATCAGCATGTGTCCGGCACCCGGACAGACGGTCAGCTCGGTGGCCGGCAGGGCGGCGGCGATCGACTCGGCGCACGGCGGTGGGGTCAGCCGGTCCCGGTCACCGACCAGGGCGGCGGCCGGCAGGTGGGCCAGCGCGGTGAGGGTGTCCAGCCGGCGCTGGGCGCCGATCGAGGCGCGGAAGCCGCCGATCGAGCGCAGCGAGGCGCGGGCCACCGCCGAGGTCACCAGCCGAATGTCGGAGGGATCACAGCGGTCGCCGAAGAGCATCCACCGGATGCTCGGTTGCAACGCGTTCAGCAGCGCCCGGGGCGCGCGCCACGAGCCGCACCGGGCCAGGACACCGGCGCCCGTCGTCTCGGCGAGCCGGATCAGCCGGGCGATGCGCGGCGAGAGCCCGTAGACGGTGTGCGTGTGCCCCTCGGCGGTGGTCGAGACGAAGACCAGGCCGGCCGTACGGGCGGCGAAGTGGCCGGGGTGGCGGTGCGCGTACTCCATGATCGTCATTCCGCCCATCGAGTGCCCGACCAGGACCACCCGACCGGTCGGCGCGACCGCGTCGAGGACGGCGGCCAGATCGTCGCCGAGCTGGGCCAGGGTGGCCGTGGGCAACGCCATGCAGCTGGACCGGCCGTGGCCGCGCGCGTCGTAGGTGACCACCCGCACCGCGTCGCCGGCCGAGGCGGTCAGCGCGTCCACCTGCCGGTGCCAGCTGCGCCCGTCCAGCGTCCAGCCGTGCAGCAGGACGGCCGTGACCGGGGCGTCCGCAGGCCCCGTGACCTCCACGTGCAGCCGTACGCCGTCGGGCATACCGACCTCGAACCGCTCCGGCATCGCCACCTCCCCGGGCCGCCCCGGCCTCATCAGCACCGGGATACCCGGCGGTAACACCGGCTACCCGCCGAGACGCCACGCCAATCGCGCCGGGCGAACATTCCCGACCCCGCCCGTGACCGTCGGCGGCGAGCCAAGCTGAACGGCATGGAGGTGGCGGGACAGGGGCGGCAGGCCGGGGGTACGCCCCGCGCCGCGCTCGCCGAGCTGCTCGCCGGCAACCGGCGGTTCGTCAGCGGCCAACCCGTGCACGGCCACGACGTCACCGCCGCGGCGGCGGCCGCCTCCGGCGACCAGCAGCCGTACGCGGTGGTGCTCGGCTGCATCGACTCGCGGGTGCCGCTGGAGGCGATCTTCGACCAGACCTTCGGTGCGATCTGCGTGATCCGTACCGGCGGGCACGTGCTCGACCGCGCGGTGTGCGGCTCCATCGAGTACGTGGTCGGTCAGCTCGGCGTGCCGCTGGTGCTGGTGCTCGGACACGAGCGGTGCGGGGCGGTGGGAGCGACGGTGGACGCGCTGCGATCGGGGGAGCGGCCGGGCGGCTCGCTCGCTTACCTGATCGACGAGATCGCCCCGGCGGTCACCGAGGCCGGGCTCGACGACCCGGCGGTGCATCCCCAGGCGATCCGCCGGCACGTCCGGCGTACGGTCCACGCGCTGCGCGCGGACGACCTGCTGGCCGGGCCGGTCGCGGCTGGTCGGGTGGCGGTGGTGGGCGGCCTCTACGACCTGAGCACCGGCGAGGTCGCCCTGCTCGACCCGACCTGAACACGCCGGACGCGAAACCGCCCGCCGGGAACTCCCGGCGGGCGGTCTGCTGGTGCTGCGGTGGGGGAGGGCTCAGCCCTCGAAGACACCGGCCGCGACCAGGCGCTTCTCGGTGGCCTCCCAGCCGTCGTTCGGGTGAACGGCAGCCAGGTTGTTGATCTCCGCCCGGATCTTGGCGGCGTGGCCGGCGGCGGCCAGCACCCGGATCTCCTCGACGAAGGCGTCGGAGTCGGTGCGCAGGTGCGCGGTCTTGCCGTTGGTCAGGTTGCGCACGTAGGCGTGCTTGCCGCCGTTGAGCGGGATGAGGTACTTGAACTCGCCCAGCACGCTGAGGGCGCCACCCTGGCCAGCCTGGCCGGCCCGGACGGACGCGCGCGCGGTCTTAGAGGTGTTGCTCGCCACGGAGGTACTCCTTGCAAGACGTACGGGAGGACTGGACGTCCGGGGGCTGTATGCGGGTGACACTGAGTCGGCCCGCGAAGGTGTAACGCGGCAGAAGCCGCCGATGGAACTGTACAGGACCACGACATCAGGCTGGTCGTCGCGGTGTCCTGAGAGGCAACGGAGACCACCCGTCCGGCTATTCCGGCAGGCGTTTTTTCCGATTCCCTGGCGCACCATCCGTCACAGGAGTCATCATGTGTTGCAGCAACCACTCCGGTGGACGAGGTCGTAGGGGAAGACGCACCTCGCTCTCCGGGAGGTCACCGTGCCAACGCGTGGCGTCGTATACGTCCACTCGACCCCGCTCGCCGTGTGCTCGCACGTCGAGTGGGCGATCGCGCGCGTCCTAGCCGCGCCGGTCAACCTGCAGTGGACGGCTCAGCCCGTCGATCCCGGCGCCCGCCGGGCCGAGTGCGGGTGGACCGGCCGTCCGGGGACGGGCGCCGAGCTGGCTGCTGCCCTCCGGCAGTGGCCCATGATCCGTTTCGAGGTCACCGAGGAGCCGAGTCCCGGCGCCGACGGTGAGCGCTTCATGTACGTGCCCGCCCGAGGCCTCTTCCGGGCCACGGTCGGGGCGGCCGGCGACATTCAACTCGGCGAGGACCGGCTGCGGGCGCTGATGGCCTCCGCCCGGGCCCCCGAGGCGCTGTCGCACGCCCTCGACAAGGCGCTCGGCACCGCGTGGGACGCTGACCTGGAGCCCTACCGGTACGCCGGGGACGGGGCGCCGGTGACGTTGCTCACCCGGGTCGGCTGACCTCCGCCACCGCCCCGCTGGCCAGACGCTCTCGGGCGCTGCGACCGGTAAGGTCAAGTTGCCCCGATAAGGGGGAACCTGGTGGGATGGGCGGGTGCCGATTCGCCCGCGACACGCCGGTGTCGCCGTCGCCGCCCTGACCGCCCTGCTCGTCTCCGGCTGCTCCGGCGCCCCGGACCGGGCCGACCCGACGCCCGGTCCGACCGGCGTCTCGGCGGCCCCGAGCGCTCCCGCAGCGACCCCGGCCGACGATCCGGCCGCGCGGGCCGCCGCCCTCGTCGCGACGCTCTCCGACGAGGACCTGGTCGGGCAGGTGCTGATGCCGTACGCGTACGGCGACTCGGCCACGAAGGTCTCGCCCGGCTCCGCGGCCGGCAACCAGGCCCTCGCCGGCGTCGACACCCCCGCCGAGATGATCGCCAAGTACCGGCTCGGCGGGTTGATCCTGGTCGGCTTCAGCGCCGACGACCCGACCAAGGGCAACCAGGAGACCACCAACGTCGACAACCCCAAGCAGGTCCACGAGCTGACCACCGGGCTGCGGGGCGCCGCCGGTCGGCTGGCCGCCGGCCCGGCGCCCTTTCTGATCGGCACCGACCAGGAGTACGGCGTCGTCACCCGGGTCACCGACGGGGTCACCATCCTGCCCACCGCGCTCGCCGCCGGTGCGGCCGGCGACCCGAAGCTGACCGAGGCCGCCTGGCGGGCCGCCGGCGCCGAACTCGCCGCGCTGGGCATCAACGTCGACTTCGCCCCGGTGGCCGACGTGCTGGCCACCCGCAGCACGGTCATCGGCTCGCGGTCGTTCGGGGGCGACCCGAAGCTCGCCGCCGCGCAGGTCGGCGGCGCGGTCCGGGGCCTGCAGGCCAGCGGCGTCGCGGCCACCCTGAAGCACTTCCCGGGGCACGGCCACAGCGCTGACGACTCGCACAAGGACCTGCCGGTGCTCACCCAGTCCGCGGCGGAGCTGCAGAGCGGCGCGTGGCCGCCGTTCACCGCCGGGTTCGAGGCCGGCGCGATGGCCGTGATGTCCGGCCACCTGGACGCGCAGGCCATCGACCCGGGCACCCCGGCGACCTTCTCCCACAAGCTGCTCACCGACGTACTGCGCGGCCAGCTCGGCTTCCAGGGCGTGGTGATCACCGACGGGATGAACATGCCGCCGGCGAAGCGCTGGGCGCCCGGCGAGGCCGCCGTCCGGGCGCTGAACGCCGGCAACGACCTGATCCTCATGACCCCGAACGTCGGCCAGGCGTACGACGGGCTGCTCGCCGCCCTGCGTGGAGGCTCGCTGCCCCGGGCCCGGCTGGTCGACGCGGTCACCCGGGTGCTGACCATGAAGTTCCGGCTGGCGACGGCCCCCACCGAGCCGATGTCCACGCTCAACAGCCCGGCGCACCGGGCGGCGGCGGACGCGCTGGCCGCCGGCGCGGTCACCGTGCTGCGGGGCGCCTGCGGCAAAGCGGTGCACGGGCCCGTCACCGTCACCTCCTCCGACGGCCGCGACGGCACCCGGGCGGCGCTCACCGCCGCGCTGACCAAGGCCGGCGTGACCGTGAAGCCGAGCGGCGGGACCGTGGTGCACCTGGTCGGCTACGGCGACGGCGACAGCGACCTGCGCGCCGACGCGGCGGTCACCGTCGCCATGGACACCCCGTACGTGCTGGCCAAGGCCACGTCGCCGACGCTGCTGGCGACGTACTCCTCCAGTCGGGCGTCGATGACCGCCCTGGCCGCCGTGCTGGCCGGCAAGGCCCGCCCGGGTGGTCGGTCCCCGGTGGCTGTGCCCGGCCTGCCCGCCACCACCTGCGGCGCCTGATTCCGCCGGGGCCCGCAGGTCGGAAATCGCGTCGCCGGAGAGTGCGTCGACCTGGCAGCCTCGCTGTCATGGCAACCGCACAGGGCTTCCGCTACGACCAGCGTGCCGACGGCACGGTGGTGATCACGCATCACGGCCGGGTGGCGGGCACGCTGCGCGGCGCCCGGGCGGCGGAGTTCCTCGCCGAGGTCGACGACGACCCGCAACTGGTGATGGCCCGCTGGACCGGCAACTACCGCCACGGCAACGAACGCACCGCCAAGCAGCATCCCCGCAACCGGGGCTGAACGTGCCGAAGGGCCCCCCTTGCTGAAGGGGCCCTTCGGTAAACCCGCAGATCGGCCGTCGCACGGCCGCCGTCTCACGGTCGTGCGAAGACGAGCGCCACGTTGTGGCCGCCGAAGCCGAACGCGTTGTTCAGCGCGGCGGGGATCTCCATGTGGCGTGCCTTGTGCGCGGCGACCTCCAGGCTGAGGCCCGGCTCCGGGTCGTCGAGGTTGATCGTCGGAGGGACGACGCCGTCGCGGATGGCCAGGATCGTGGCGATCGACTCCAGCGCTCCGGCCGCACCGAGCAGGTGACCGGTCATCGACTTCGTCGCGGCCAGCACCGGGTGGTCGCCGAGCGCCTTGTGCAGCGCGCCGATCTCCAGCATGTCGCCGACCGGGGTCGACGTGGCGTGCGCGTTGACGTGCACGATGTCCTGCTTGGCGATGTCCGCGTCCGCGATCGCCCGAGCAATGGCCCGGATGGCGCCCTCACCCTCGGCGTGCGGCTGCACGATGTCGTACGCGTCGGAGGTGATGCCGGCGCCGGCGAGGCGCGCGTACACCCGAGCGCCGCGGGCTGCGGCGTGGTCGGCACGCTCCAGCACCACGATGCCCGCGCCCTCACCGAGGACGAAGCCGTCGCGGCCGGTGTCCCACGGGCGGGAGGCCCGCTCCGGGTCGTCGTTGCGGGTCGACATGGCCCGCATCGAGCTGAAGCCGGCGATCGGCAGCGGGTGGATGACCGCCTCGGTGCCGCCGGCCACCACCACGTCGGCCCGGCCGGCGCGAATGATGTCCAGACCGAGCGCGATCGCCTCCGCGCCGGTGGCGCAGGCGCTGGCCACGGTGTGCACGCCGGCCTTGGCGCCCAGCTCCAACCCGACCCAGGCGGCCGGACCGTTCGGCATCAGCATCGGGATCGTGTGCGGGGAAACCCGCCGCGGCCCGGACGCCTCCAGGATGTCGTCCTGGGCGAGCAGGGTGGTGGCACCGCCGATGCCGGAGCCGACGCTGACGGCCAGCCGCTCCCCGTCGAGGCCGGAGTCGGCGAGGCCGGCGTCCGCCCAGGCCTGCTGCGCCGCGATGATCGCGATCGCCTCGGAGCGGTCGAGCCGGCGCAGTCGGACCCGGTCCAGCACCTCGGACGGCTCCACGGCCAGCTGGGCGGCGATCCGGACCGGCAGTTGCGCGGCCCACTCCTGGGTGAGGGCACTCACCCCGGAGCGGCCGGCGAGCATGGCG
>NZ_JBFAPG010000179.1:0-10876 GCF_040675595.1 Micromonospora sp. NPDC049580 | reverse complement strand
GGCCGGCAGCAGCGTCGACGTGCTCGCGGTGACCTCCGCGCGGGACCTGGCGGTGGTGCGCACCGCGGTGTCCCTCGGGGTGACCCACTACCTGCTCAAACCATTCACGTTCGCGGCGTTCCGCGACAAGCTGGAGCGCTACGCCGACTACCGCGCCCAGGCGCTCGCCGACGGTGAGGTGACCGCCCAGCACGACGTGGACCGGATGTTCGCCACCCTGCGCGGCACCGCCGGGCACAGCCTGCCCAAGGGCCTCGACGCGCAGACCCTCAATCGGGTACGTGCGGCGCTGGCTGACGGATCCGGCCCGGGTGCGGGGTTGTCCGCGACCGAGGTGAGCGCGGCGACCGGCATCTCCCGGGTGACCGCCCGCCGCTACCTGGAGTACCTGGTCACCATCGACCGCGCGGTGCGCACCCCCCGCTACGGCACCCCCGGCCGCCCCGAGGTCGAGTACCGCCCCCGCTGACGCAACGCGACGTCAAGCGGCGCCGGGCGGATGCTTGAGTGATCAACGGCTGCTGTGGCCTGCACATGTGCTGATCGTCAGATCAGGCGATCTGGCGCAAGTCGTCGCCGTAGTCGAAGATGATCCGCATTCGGGCGCCGAGCGCTCGCGCATACCGACTCAGTGTCGCGACCTCATTAGCCTCCAGATCACCGTTCTCGATCTGGCTGATTCGGCCGGGCGTGACACCCATCAGCTCGGCCACCTGCCGCTGGGTCAAGCCCAACCGCTTCCGCTCCTCGGCAAGGTGGAACGCGCTGATCCACGCCTCGGTACGGGCACGTTCGGCGTCGAGCGCTTCATCGTCCCCGTCGTGCAGCTCGGCCCGGATGTCGTTCCAATCATGGAAGTCGCTCATCAGCCCTCCCTCCGCTTCTTCTCGAAGGCAAGCCAGCCCTCGTACGCAATCTCGGCCACCGGAATCGCCTTGTCGTACCATCGATTCCAATCTCCCGCCTTGTTGCCGGCCACCAGCAGGACGGCCTGGGACCAGGGATCGAAGACGAACAGCACCCGAACGGCAACGTCCCTTCCGGATCTCGGTCGAAGCTCTTTCAGGTTGCTGATGGTCGAGCCCTTGAGGGTGTCGACCAGTGGCCGCCCCAGGGCCGGACCGGTATCCGCGAGCATGTCGATCGCTACGTTGACGGACCGGTACGTCGCAGGGTCGGCATCTCGCAGGGATCGCAACCAGTTACGGACATCCGTTGTCGTCTTGATCGCCCAGCGACGTGGCGGCTCATGAGACATGGACCAACTATAGCCTGAGCTATACAGAACCGCTGCGCTCTAATGCGGTGGCGGGGTCAAGATCCGTTGTTAGACTTGCCGGGTTGGGTTGGCGGTACGACCAGGGAGACCAGACATGGCGGGTGACGACGACATCTCCGGGTGAGACCGGACATGTTCGGCCATCGGTTCGGCGCGCGTAGGCGCAGCCGCCGAGGCCATGCCGTCGTTCCACCGGTTCCCGTTGTCGTCGGGCGGCTTAGGCGCGCGCCCACCCCACCCTTCGAGGTCACTCGCATGTCTGATGCGTACATCGTCTGCTCGAACCTGTCCTTCTCCTGGCCGGACGACACCCCGGTCTTCTCGGAGCTGTCCTTCACCGTTCCGGGCGGTCGTACCGGCCTGGTCGCGCCCAACGGCGCCGGCAAGAGCACCCTGCTGCGGCTGATCGCCGGGGAGCTGACGCCCGGCGGCGGCAGCGTCACCGTCGACGGCGTGGTCGGTTACCTTCCGCAGACGCTGCCGCTGGTCGGCGACCTGACCGTGGCCCAGGTGCTGGGCGTCGCCGAGCGGATCGCGGCGCTGCACGCCATCGAGGCCGGCGACGCCAGCGAGGCGCACTTCGCCACCATCGGCGACGACTGGGACATTGAGGAGCGCACCCGCGCCGAGCTGGACCGCCTCGGCCTGGGTGACCTGGCGCTCGACCGGCGGCTGCACACCCTCAGCGGCGGTCAGGTGGTCTCCCTCGGCCTGGCGGCGCAACTGCTGCGACGGCCCGACGTGCTGCTGCTCGACGAGCCGACCAACAACCTGGACCTGGAGGCTCGGCACAAGCTCTACGACGTGCTGTCCGACTGGTCCGGGTGCCTGCTGCTGGTCAGCCACGACCGGGAGCTGCTGGACCGGATGGACCGCATCGCCGAGCTGGAACGAGGCGAGATCAACTGGTACGGGGGCAACTTCACCGCGTACACCGAGGCGGTGCAGGCGGCGCGGGAGGTGGCCGAGAGCAACCTGCGCAACGCCGAGCAGGAGGTCAAGCGGGAGAAGCGGGAGATGCAGCAGGCCCGTGAGCGGGCCGACCGGCGGGCCAGCAACGCCGCCAAGAACCTGAAGAACGCCGGTCTGGCCCGGATCGTCGCTGGTGGGCTCAAGCGCAGCGCGCAGGAGTCGGCGGGCAGGTCGCAGGAGACCCACTCCGCCCGGCTCGGCTCGGCCAAGGCCCGGCTCGACGAGGCCGGCCGGGCGGTCCGCGACGAGGACAAGATCACCGTCGACCTGCCGGACACCACCGTCCCGTCCGGACGGACGGTCTTCTCCGGTACGGGGCTGCGGGCCCGCTTCGACGATCGGGAGCTGTTCGGCGGCGACGGCGCCGACCTGGTGATCCGGGGGCCGGAGCGGATCGCGCTCACCGGGGCGAACGGCGTCGGCAAGTCGACCCTGCTGCGCCTCGTCAACGGCGATCTCGAACCGGCCGGCGGCGAGATCAAACGGGCCGACGGGCGGATCGCGTACCTGTCGCAGCGGTTGGACCTGCTGGACCTCGACCGCACGGTCGCGGAGAACTTCGCCGCGTACGCGCCGAGCCTGCCGGACGCCAAGCGGATGAACCTGCTGGCCCGGTTCCTGTTCCGAGGCGCCCGGGTGAACCTGCCGGTCGGGGTGCTCTCCGGCGGCGAGCGGCTGCGCGCCACCCTCGCATGCGTGCTCTGCGCCGAACCGGCGCCGCAACTGCTGCTGCTCGACGAGCCGACGAACAATCTGGACCTGGTCAGCGTCGCCCAACTGGAGAGCGCGCTGACCGCGTACCAGGGTGCGTTTGTGGTGGTGAGCCACGACGAACGGTTCCTCGCCGAGATCGGCGTGCAGCGCTGGCTGCGGCTGGCCGACGGCCAGTTGCGCGAGATCGCGGCACCCGACCAGGGCTGACCCGACGTCGCGGCCCGGCCGGACAAACGTCGGCCGGCCCGGTACCGGGCCGCTAGCGGATGTTGCTGGTGTGGCCCAGGGAGTAGCGACCGGGCTGCGGCCACACGGTGAGGCCGTGCGGGCCCTTGCCGACCGGGATCCGGGCCAGCAGTTTGCCGGTCGAGGTGTTCAGCGCGTACACCTCGTCGGTGAAGCGCCCGGAGAGCCACAGCACCTTGCCGTCGGCGGACAGGCCGCCCATGTCGGGGCTGCCGTTCGGGATCCGCCAGGTCGCGGTGCGCTTCAGGTTCGCCAGGTCGAGCACGGTCACCGTGCCCTCCTCGCGGTTGGTGACGTACGCCTGCCGGGCGTCCCGGCTGAAGTAGATGCCGTGCGCGCCCCTGCCGGTGGGGATGAACGCGGTCTGCCGGGTGGCCAGGCCATCGAAGACATACACCCCGTTGGCGCGCATGTCGGCGACGAGGAAGTGCTGGCCGTCCGGAGTCAGCCGGGTGTCCTGCGGCATCCCGTCGGGCGTCCGGGTGAGGCGAAACTCGCGCACCTTGCGCAGGGAGGCAGTGTCCAGCACCAGCATCCGGTTGGCGAACTCGCAACTGAACAGCATCGTCCGGCCGTCGGCGGAGTAGTCCATGTGGTTGATGCCGCCGCACTCGGGAAACCGCACCGACCGCACCCGCTGCCAGCTAACCAGGTCGTAGAAGTCCAGTCGCTGGTACGCCTCGGCGACCACGATCGCCTGCTTGCCGTCGGGGGTGAAGTAGAGGTTGTAGACGTCCTCGAGGTTGCGGAACTCGCCCGGCTCACCGGTCCGGGCGTCGATCGGGATCAGGCCACCCCGGGGGATCTGACTGGACGCCACGTAGAGCGTCCGCAGGTCGTAGGAGGGGACGACGTGCTGGGGCTCCGGGCCGCCGGGGAACTTCCCCACCACCTGGTACGTCCCGGGGTCGATCAACCAGACATCGTTGCTCTTGGTGTTTGGCACGTACACCATCGGGCGGTCGCCGCGTACCGCATCGGTCAGCTGGTCGGGGCCGGCGGCAGCGTAGACGTTGCCGGCCGCCGGATAGGTCGGCATTCCCGGTGCCAGCGGGCCGAAGGCGGTCGGTGCCGGCCCGGCCGCGCTCGCCCCGGCTGAGGTCGGCCCAGCCGCGGTCGACCCGGCATCGGCTTCGTTGGTGGACCCCCGGTCGGTGCAGGACGCGAGGCCGACCACCAGTGCCAGGGCGGGGACCACGGCCCGCAGGTGACGACACGACACCTTATGACGATAACGGACATTTCCCCTGATGTTTGTGATTCCCCACGGCCAACCAGGTCAGCTCACGTTGGCCGGGCCGAGGACGCTCTTCAGGTCACCCATCAGCGCGGTGGTCGCCGCCACCCGGAACGGGCCCAGCCGCAGGGTGGTGGTGCGCCCACCGTTGAGCAGCTTGACGTGCACCTCGGTGTCACCGGGGTGCAGCACCAGGGTCTCCTTGAGCCGTTCCACAAGCGGCGGCGTGCACCGGTGCACCGGGATGGTGAGGGTGACCGGCTTGTTGGTGGCGCTGGTGCTGACGTCCGGCATGGACATGTCCATCGCCATGATCCGTGGGGTGTCGTCGCGGCGGTCCACCCGACCCTTGACCACCACGATGGCGTCCTCGGCGATGTACTGCCCGATCACTTCGTAGGTGTTGGGGAAGAACAGCGTCTCCACCCCACCGGCCAGGTCCTCGAGCGTGGCCGAGGCCCAGGCCCGCCCCTGCTTGGTGACCCGCCGCTGCACCCCGGAGAGGATGCCGGCGAGTGTGACGACAGCCCCGTCCGGCACCGCCCCGTCCTCGGCCAGGGACGCGATGGTGGTGTCGGCCGCCGCGCCCAGGATGTGCTCGAGGCCGAACAGGGGGTGGTCGGAGACGTACAGGCCGAGCATCTCCCGCTCGAAGGCCAGCTTGTCGCGCTTGTCCCACTCGCCGTCGCCGATGACCGGCATCACCGTCGTGCTGCCGGTGTCGGCGTCACCGAAGCCGGCGCCGAACAGGTCGTACTGGCCGACCGCCTCCTTGCGCTTGACGTCGGCGTACGCGTCGATGGCGTCGGCATGCACCGCGAGCAGCCCCTTGCGGGGGTGCTCCATCGAGTCGAACGCGCCCGCCTTGATCAGCGATTCGATGGTCTTCTTGTTGCAGACCACCGCGTCCACCTTGGACAGGAAGTCGTAGAAGTCGGTGTAGTCGCTCTTCTCCTGGCGGCACCGCATGATCGAGGCGACCACGTTCGCGCCGACGTTGCGGACCGCGGCCAGGCCGAAGCGGATGTCCCTGCCGACCGGCGTGAACGGCCCGGCCGAGGTGTTCACGTCCGGCGGCAGCACCTGGATACGCATCCGGCGGCACTCGGACAGGTAGAGCGCCATCTTGTCCTTGTCGTCACCGACGGACGTGAGCAGCCCCGCCATGTACTCGGCCGGGTAGTGCGCCTTGAGGTACGCGGTCCAGTAGGACACCAGGCCGTACGCGGCGGAGTGCGCCTTGTTGAAGGCGTACCCGGCGAACGGCACCAGCACGTCCCACACGGCCTGGATCGCCTCGTCGGAGTAGCCGCGCTCGCGGCAGCCGTCCCGGAACGGGATGAACTCCTTGTCGAGGATCTCCTTCTTCTTCTTACCCATCGCCCGGCGCAGCAGGTCCGCCTGACCGAGGGTGTAGCCGGCGAGGATCTGCGCGGCGCGCTGCACCTGCTCCTGGTAGACGATCAGACCGTGCGTGGGCGCCAGGATCTCCCGCAGCGGCTCCTCCAGCTCCGGGTGGATCGGCGTGATCTCCTGGAGGCCGTTCTTGCGCAGCGCGTAGTTGGTGTGCGAGTCGACGCCCATCGGGCCCGGCCGGTACAACGCCAGGACGGCGGAGATGTCCTCGAAGTTGTCCGGCTTCATCAACCGCAGCAGCGACCGCATCGGCCCACCGTCGAGCTGGAACACGCCGAGGGTGTCACCGCGGGCCAGCAGCTCGTACGCGGCCTTGTCGTCCAGCGGCAGGCCCAGCAGGTCGAGCTTGCGGCCGTGGTTCAGCTCGATGTTCTTGACCGCGTCGTCGATGATCGTCAGGTTGCGCAGGCCGAGGAAGTCCATCTTCAGCAGCCCGAGCGACTCGCACGTCGGGTAGTCGAACTGCGTGATGATCGCCCCGTCGGCGTCGCGGCGCGTCAACGGGATGTGCTCGATGATCGGCTCGGCGGACATGATGACGCCGGCCGCGTGCACACCTGTCTGCCGGATCAGCCCCTCGATGCCCTTGGCCGTGTCGATCACCTTGCGAACGTCCGGGTCGGAGTCGTACAGGCCCCGGATCTCGCCGGCCTCGGCGTAGCGGGGGTGCTTCGGGTCGAAGATGCCGGTCAGCGGGATGTCCTTGCCCATCACGGCCGGTGGCATCGCCTTGGTGATCCGGTCGCCCACCGCGTACGGGAAACCCAGCACCCGGGCCGAGTCCTTGATCGCGGCCTTCGCCTTGATCGTGCCGAAGGTCGCGATCTGGGCGACCTTGTCCTCACCCCACTTGTCGGTGACGTACTTGATCACCTCACCGCGCCGACGCTCGTCGAAGTCGATGTCGACATCCGGCATCGAGACCCGCTCGGGGTTGAGGAACCGCTCGAAGATCAGGCCGTGCTGGATCGGATCCAGGTCGGTGATGCCCAGCGCGTACGCCACGAGCGAGCCGGCGGCCGAGCCACGACCCGGGCCCACCGCGATGCCCTGCTTCTTCGCCCACTGGATGAAGTCGGCGACCACGAGGAAGTACGACGGGAAACCCATCTGGTTGATGACGCCCAGCTCGTACTCGGCCTGGACGACGTGGCCCTCCGGGATGCCGTTCGGGTAGCGGCGGGCCAGCCCGGCGAAGGTCTCCTTGCGGAACCAGGACTCCTCGGTCTCGCCCTCGGGCACCGGGAAGCGCGGCATCAGGTTGTGGAACTCGAACATGCCCTTCGGGTCGACCTTCTCGGCCACCAGCAGGGTGTTGCGGCAGCCCTGCTGCCACAGCTCGGACGAGTCGACCGCGCGCATCTGGTCGGCGCTCTTGACGAAGTAGCCGCCGCCCTCGAAGCGGAACCGGTTCGGGTCGTCGATGTTGCTGCCGGTCTGCACGCACAGCAGCACGTCGTGCGCGGTCGCCTGCGCCTCGTGCGTGTAGTGCGAGTCGTTGGTGACGACCGGCGGGATGTCGAGCTTGCGGGCGATCTCGGTGAGACCCTCGCGGACCCGACTCTCGATGGAGAGGCCGTGATCCATGATCTCCAGGAAGTAGTTCTCCTTGCCGAAGATGTCCTGGTAGCTCGCGGCGACCTTGAGCGCCTCGTCGAACTGCCCCAGCCGCAGCCGGGTCTGCACCGCGCCGGACGGGCAGCCGGTGGTCGCCATGATGCCCTCGGCGTGCTCGGCGATCAGCTCCATGTCCATCCGGGGCCACTTGACGTAGTGCCCCTCCATGGACGCGCGCGAGTTGAGGGTGAACAGGTTCTTCAGACCCTGGGCGTTCTTCGCCCACATGGTCTTGTGGGTGATCGCGCCGTTACCCGAGATGTCGTCGCTCTTCTGCTCCGGCCGACCCCACTTGACCCGCGCCTTGTGATAGCGCGACTCCGGCGCCACGTACGCCTCGACGCCCAGGATCGGGGTGATCCCGGCGGCCATCGCCTGGTTGTAGAAGTCGTTCGCGCCGTGCATGTTGCCGTGGTCGGTGATCGCCACCGCCGGCATGCCCAGCCGGTTGGCCTCGGCGAACAGGTCCTTCAACCGGGCCGCTCCGTCGAGCATCGAGTACTCGGTGTGCACGTGCAGATGCGCGAACGAATCAGCCATGCCTGGCGCCCCCCGGCGGTGTGGATCTCGGTGGTCGGAGCCGACCGGGACCTACCCTACCGAGGTGATCTCGGCGGCTCCACCGTCCGCGCCGAGGGTGGTCCGCGTCTCCCCCACGACTATTCTCGGAACATGGCGAGGTATTACGACGTACACCCGGAGAACCCGCAGCCCCGGATCATCGGCCAGGTTGCCGACCTGATCCGCGGCGGTGGGCTGGTCGCGTACCCGACGGACTCCTGCTACGCGCTCGGCATCCAGTTGGGCAACCAGGACGGCCTGGACCGGATCCGCCAGATCCGCCACCTCGACGACCGGCACCACTTCACCCTGGTCTGCCGGGACTTCGCGCAGCTCGGTCAGTTCGTCCAGATCAGCAACGCGGTCTTCCGCCTGGTGAAGGCGTCCACGCCGGGCAGCTACACGTTCATCCTGCCGGCCACCAAGGAGGTGCCGCGCCGGATGCTGCACCCGAAGAAGCGGACCGTCGGCGTGCGGGTGCCCCGGCACACCGTGACCCAGGCGCTACTCGCCGAGTTGGGCGAGCCGCTGGTGTCGAGCACCCTGGCGCTGCCCGGCGAGGACGAGCCGATGACCCAGGGCTGGGAGATCAAGGAACGGCTTGACCACCAGCTCGACGCGGTGCTCGACGCCGGCGACTGCGGCAAGGAGCCGACGACGGTGATCGACCTGTCCGGGCCCGAGCCGGAGATCCTGCGCCGGGGCGCCGGCGACGTCTCCCGGTTCGAGTAGCGCGGGTCGGGTGCCGGACCGGACGAGGGCGGGCCACCGCCGCCGGCCGTACGCTTGAGGATCGGCCACCGGCGAGCATTGGACACCCGGCATGCCCGACCCCCCGGACCTCGACGCCCTGGCCCGCCGCGCCGCGCAGGGCGACCCGGCGGCGCTGGACGCCCTGCTGGTCGCGGTGCGTCCGGAGGTGCTGCGGCTGTGCGCCCGATTCCTGCCCAACCGCCAGGACGCCGAGGAAGCCTGCCAGGACACGCTCCTGGCGCTGGCCGGCGGCGTCGACCGATTCGAGGGTCGCTCCTCGTTTCGCACCTGGCTGCACCGACTGGCCGCCAACCGGGCCCGCTCCACGTACCGCACGCTGCGCCGCCGCTGCCGACTGGAGGCCGGCGGCGTTCCGGTGCCCGACCAGGCCGATCCCCGACGGACCAGCGTGGTCGCGGGCACCCGCCTCGATCTGCTCGACGCGTTCGACTCGGTCCACCCCGACCACGCCGAGGTGGTGGCCCTGCGCGACGTCCTCGGGCTGAGCTACCCCGAGATCGCCGCCCTGCTCGACGTGCCGGTGGGCACTGTGAAGTCCCGGTTGCACCTGGCCCGGCGGCAGGTCCGGCAACGGCTCGGCGCCGGATGAGCCCGGCGTCGTCCCGCCGGCTCGTCGTCGTCCTCGCGGCCACCGTGGGGGTCGCCGCATGTCGGAGCGGCCGAAACGGGGCTTGGGCAAACACGATGATGTCGTAGTGGACAATAGTGTGTGCCACACAGTATGGTGTGACACATGGTTAGCGAGGATGTTCTACGGACGCACCTGCAGGAGCTGCGTCGAGGCACCGTCGTGGTGGCCAGCCTGGTCGCGCTCCGCCGACCGGACTACGGCTACGCACTGCTGCAACGGCTCACCGACCACGGCTTTCCGGTCGACGCCAACACGCTCTACCCGCTGCTGCGCCGCCTGGAGGACCAGGGCCTGCTCACCAGCGAGTGGAACACCGAGGAGAGCCGGCCGCGCAAGTTCTACCGGACCAGCGACGAGGGCGAGTCGATGCTGAGCCGGCTCCTGGACGACCTCGCCGCCGTACAGACCTCCATCACCGGGCTGATCCAAGGAGTGGACCGATGAACACCCTGACCGACCGCTACCTGGCCGCCACCCTGCGCTCGGTGCCCGCCCAGCGTCGCGACGAGATCGCGACCGAGCTGCGCGCCTCGATCGAGGACATGATCGAGGACCGGACCGGGGGCGGCGAGGACGCGGCGGCCGCCGAGCGGGAGGTGCTCACCGAGCTGGGCAACCCCGACCGCCTGGCCGCCCGCTACGCCGACCGCCGGCTCCAGCTCATCGGCCCCACCTACTACCTGGTCTGGCTGCGGCTGCTGAAGCTGCTGCTCAGCTTCATCCCGGCGCTCGCCGGCACGGTGGTCACTGTCGTCGCGGTCGTCGACGGCAAGGGCTTCGGCGCCATCGGGCCGGGCCTCGTCATCGCCCTGCACGTGGCCGTGCACATCAGCTTCTGGCTCACGCTGACCTTCGTCCTCATCGAGCGGTCCCAGCCCACCGTCGACCTGCCCGACTGGACCGTCGACGAGCTGCCCGACGTCCCCGCGCACCGCGACATCTCCCTCGTCGACACCATCGCGTCGGTGGCCATGCTGGTGCTGACCATCGGCTACCTGCCCTTGCAGCACTACCAGTCGTGGGTGCGTGCCAGCGACGGCGACAACATCCCCGTCCTCGACCCGGCGCTCTGGTCGTTCTGGCTGCCGGCGCTGATCGTCGTCCTGCTCGCCATCGCGGTGTTCGAGATCGTCAAGTACCGGATCGGGCGCTGGAGCTGGCCGCTGTTCGGGGTGAAGGCGCTGCTCAACCTGGCGTTCACGGTGCCGCTGGCCGGGCTGGCGCTCTCCGACGCGCTGCTCAACCCGGCCCTGGGCGAGCGGCTGAGCTGGCTGGCGGACGCGGACAACCGCAACCTTCTCAACGCCCTCATCGCGCTGGGCGCCGCAGTGGTGCTGGTGTGGGACCTGATCGACACGGCCCTCAAGACCCGTCGCCAGACGACCTGAGCGACAGCGGAGACGGCGGCCCGACGCGGTGTCCGCGCCGG
>NZ_JBFAPG010000178.1:0-10907 GCF_040675595.1 Micromonospora sp. NPDC049580 | reverse complement strand
CGCTACCAGCTTCGCCTGGCCGCTCGGGCCCGGGAGATGGTCGACCAGGGTACCGCCCTGGAGGCTGCCTGCCGGATCATCATCCTCGAAGACCAACTCGAGGAAGCTCTGCGGCAGAACCAGCAGCACGGGACAGGCAACGCGACTGACCGGACCACTGACGGGTGAGGTCGCCGGCTGGCGGTGAGCGGGCCGGCCCGCCAGTGCGAACCACCTCGTGGCCGCCCCTACTCCTGCTCGTTGGACCTCTTGCCATCCCGGCCGCCGGCCGGGTTGCGGTACGAGGCCGGGGCCCGAGGCGCCGCTCATCGCTATCGTGCAGCCGCCCGCGCGGTCCGAAGTGCCGAGTTCGGGCGGCGGGCAATCGACGTCGCTCGTCCCCGCAGCGTGCTCGGCATCGTGCGGGACCGCGGCCCGTTGCCGATCATGCTGCGCGTGGTGGGACGCGGGTGTGGCGGTAGTCGCGGAGAATCTTGAAGGTCTTCATGTGGGCCGGAGCGGGGGAGCAGGTTGGGGAGCAACAGGGGTGCACTGAACGGCCTGCAACTGCACCGAACGGCACTCAACGGCGCGTAGCTGCCCCACCCCTAGCTGCGGCTTCTCGTCTGTGCAGGTCAGAGTCGGTGCAGCGTCCTGCTTACGCTCGAAGGCGTCAGTGAAGGGAGCGCCCTCTGCTTTCGGAGATCGCTGCGCGGGTGCGGAGTGGGCGATCAGTCGTCCCCGTCGAACTCGGTTTCGTTGACGAGGCCGCCCAGGGGCCCAAGATCGCGGAGGGTGTAGCCGTAGGGCGGGCGGGCGCCCGCCCAGGTAGCGGCCCTCGAGGAGGGTCTGGCTTTCCGACCGCCGACCAACGCCGATCATGGGACGCCCTCGCGTCTGCTTGCTATCCCGCAACGCGATGTCGGCGACAAGCACCAACTCCGATAGTAACTACGATCAGTCGGCGAAGAGCCGGGTGATGGATCGGATGTGGTGGTCCATGGCGGCTCTGGCGACGGTGTCGTTGCGATCCCGGATTGCGGTTCGTATCAAGTCGTGGTCGTGATTTCGGGCATCGACGGCGCCAGCGATGGGTGCGGCGCCGGCGAAGCCGTACATCAGGAAGTCTGACAGTACCCACATGCGCTGGCTGAGGTCGGCTATGAGCGGCGAACGGGCCATCCGGTGGATGACCCGGTGGAAGCCGGCGTTGTGCTGGAAGTAGTCGCGACTGCGTTGGGCGACCTCGGGGGTGTGTTCCGCTTGATGTAGCAGCTCGAACGCGTGGTCGAGCTCTACGAGTTCCTCTGGAGTGTGTCGACGGGCCGCTGCTGCTGCGATGTCACCCTCGAACGAGCCGAACACGCCGAAGAAGTCGCGCGCCTCCTGCTGGGTGTACTGCCGGACAACACAGCCGCTCTGGGGCACGATCTCCACGAGTCCCATCGTGGCGAGTCGTCGCAGCGCCTCCATGACGGGTTGTTTGCTGACCCCGAACTCTTCCTTGATCGCATCGATCGGCACGCGGGAGCCGGGTGGGTACGTGCCCTCGACGAGCTGTTCTCGCAGGCGGTCGAACAGCAGACGTCCCAACGGGACGTCTGTTCTTCCCGATTCGGTGGCTATGCTCATCGCGGTTCCCAATCTCAGGTGCTGGCGCTGGGCACAAGCCAACCATGTCGACGAGTCTCGTCGGTCGTGCTCAGTCGAGGGTCACAGTGGTCAGGCCGAAGCCCGCAATCAGCTCACGGATCGGTCGGTAGTAGCTGTACTGAACGCTGTAAGCGCCACAGGATCCTAGTGCGGCATAGGCCGCGATCCAGGACCGCACCTCGTGTGAGGAGTTCCCGGCGATCCTGGCCATCTCCTCTGGCGTCCACGCATCCAGGCTGGTCAGGTCACCCGAGGCGAGGGTGGCCATGAGGGCGCGGTCCCAGTCGGGGGCGAGGTCCTGGATATCGGCGGTGCCTGCTGCGAAGGCCCTGGCGGTCTCGACGACGCGCTGCTCTCGTTCCTTCCGCCAGCTCGGAGTCGCGGGCAGATGGTGACCCAGCAGGACCCGGCGCTGCTCAGGCGTGGCAGTTGCCAGTCGAGCGACGGGCGGGTCGTGGGAGAGACCGCCAGAGGCGATGAGCAGGGTCCTCATCTCCAGTTGGGCAACATGGCGGCCGACTGCTTCGCCGAGAAGCCGGACTCGCTGGAGCGGGGTGAAGGGTGGTGCGACGGAGTTGAGGAAGATCGGCACCACGGGGCGGGCGGCGATGTCGCCGAAGAGGATCTCCATGGGCTGGACCGCGCCGTGGTCGAGCTCCATTTGAAGGGAGACCGCGAGGTCGATGCCTGCCGACATGACGGCCTCGGCGATCCCTCGTGCGATCTCCTCTGGCACGTTGAGGGGGCCCGGTTGGGTGCCGTAGTCGCCGACGCTGTTCGCCGCATAGCCGATGCAGAAGGGCGGCATCAGGTTGTAGAAGAAGCCGTTGTAGTGGTCCGGCCCGAAACTGATCACAAGCTCCGGGTCGAAGTCCTCCGCGAAGCGCCGGGCGGTCGTGAACGCCTGATCGAGCTCGGCTGCCACCCCAGCCTCAAGGTCGGCGTGTTCGAGCAGAGGGCTGTGAGAGGTGGCAATCAGTGCAACGGTCATCTCACACTGCTTCGTTTCCGAGCAGGAAGTCCAGGTGCACGCGGTTGAACACCGAGGTCTGCTCGTATTGTGGCCAGTGGCCGGCGTTTTCGATGACCTGCAGGCGGCCGTTGGGGATCAGCTCGGCGATGCGCCGGCCCTCGTCGACCGGGCCCGAGGGGTCCTTGGTCGTCCAGATCACCAGCGCCTCCGCCTTGATCGCACGCAGGTCGTCGTCGCTGAGCATGTTCCTCTTGCGTGTCTCGAGGTCCTGCAGAGCCATGTTCATCCGGCAGGCCCGCGGCCAGTCCGGCTGCTGGAAGATCATCTGGCGGGTCTTGATGAGGTCGGCGGTGACCATGGACGGGTCGGCCATCAGCCACTCCAGGCGCGCCTTGACCCGCTCCCAGGACGGGTCCTCCGCGGCCTGCATGGACAGCGTGTAGAGGCGCTCCATCACCTGCGGGTTGGCCATCGTGCCACCCATGGTGTTGAGCGCGATCCGCTCCACCTTGTCGGGATAAAGTTGGGCGAAACGGGCCGTTACCCAGCCGCCCAGCGATTCGCCGCTGAAGTACGCCTTGTCGTAGCCGAGCGTGTCCATGACGTGGTGGACCTGGTCGATGTAGTGGGGGATCTCCAGAGGGTGGTCGGGCTTGGCCGAGTAGCCGTGCCCGATGAAGTCGATGGCGTAGACGTTGAAGTGCTCGGCGTGCGCCTTCAGGTTCCGCACGTAGGCCTCGGCGTGACCGGTGACACCGTGCAGCATGAGCAGCAGTGGCTTGTCCTGCGACCCTGCCTTCAGGTAGCGGGTCCGGTAGGGCCCCGCCTGGATGAAGCCCTGGCTGAACTCCACCTGGGCGAGGTCTGACCACACACTGGTGAACTCACGCTCGGTCATGTCCGTCCTTCCCCTCGACGTCTCAACTAGCATGCTAGCTGGCCGATGTAATGTCCATACCGGGTGGCGCGCGATAGAACTTTTGCAGGGTGGAAGTTGTGGTAGCGATCACCTCGTGCCACGATGTGGCATGCCAATCTCCGGCGGTCCCGTTCCCCGGGAGGCTGCCGAACGCTACCTGTGAGGAGTCCGAACATGGCAACGATGCGAGCCGCGCGGCTGCACGAAGTCGGCGGCAAGTTCCAGATCGACGAGATTGAGAAGCCGGTCCCGGGTGACCAGGACGTGATTGTCCGCGTCGAGGCGGCGGCCATCGTCCAGAACCTGCGCAACGTCATCAACACCTACCCGACAGTCAAGCCCTTCCTCCCCCTGCCGCAGCTGCCTGCTGTCTTCGGCATGGACAGCGCCGGCGTCATCACGGAGGTCGGTTCCCGGGTACGCAACCTCAAGCCCGGCGACCGGGTCTACATCAACCCGGGCCTGGATTCCGGGGACTCGTGGGCCGCCCGCAACGGCGAGCCGATGAACGACCCGGCCTACACCTTCATGGGCTACTTCGGCTTCGGACCGGATTCCGCCGAGATCCACAAGGACTATCCGTACGGCGGGCTTGCGGAGTACGTGAAGGCGCCAGTCAAGAACGTCATCGTCATCCCGGAGAACGTTCCGCTCGACCACGCCACGCGCTTCGGCTACCTGGGCACGGCCTACAGCGGCCTACGCAAGGGCGACGTCCGCGCCGGCAGTAGCGTCCTGATCCACGGTGCGACCGGGACTCTCGGCGTCAACGCCGTCCTCCTGGCGCGCGCCATGGGGGCAACCCAGATCTTCGCCGTGGCGCGCAACAAGGAGCGCTTGGAGCGGGTCCGTCAGATCGACCCGGCACGCATCAAGGTCCTCTCCTTCGGCGAGCAGGAGGTTGGTGAGTGGGTCCGGTCCCACACGGATGGACGCGGCGTCGACGTGTTCCTCGACGCCACCGGTGACACCGCGACGGCTGACGTGACGATGGCTGGAATCTGGGCGCTGCGCCGTGGAGGCCGGATGGTCAGCATCGGCGCCATGCCCGAGGACCTCCCCATCCCCATGTACCGGCTCATGACCATGCACATCAGCATCATCGGGTCCCTGTGGTTCACCACCGCCGAGGGCGAGGACATGGCCCGGATGGCGGCTGCGGGCACTCTCGACCTGAGCCACCTCGACGCCTACCACTTCCCGCTCGAGCAGGCCAACGAGGCCGTGCAGGCGGCGGCCAACCACCGCGACGGCGGATTCGCCAGCGTCATCGTCCAGCCCCACAAGTGAGGACCCACTGATGAACCAGCTCAACGCGTCCAAAACCGCGCTTCTCATCGTCCACCTCCAGCACGACATCGTCACGGAGGGGACCGCCTTCGGGACGATCTTCTCTGCCGAGTACACCGCCCGCGACGTCATCACGAAGGTCAACGCCGCGGCAGAGCACCTGCGCGACAGGGGCGGAGTCGTGGTTCCGCTGCGTATCGCGTTCGCACCCGATCACTCCGACCTGAACCCCACGCTTCCGCTGCTGCAGATGGTGGCGCAGGCAGGCTGTCTCAAGGACGGCACGGAGGGCGCAGCCCTCGTTCCCGACCTCACGGTCACCGACTCCGACGTGGTCATCACGCACAAGCGACCGGGCCCGTTCACCGACTCCGCACTGGCCGACCTCCTCACCGAGCGCGGAATCGAGAACGTCATCGTGTGCGGCGTCGCAACCAACGCATCTGTCGAAGGCGCCGTGCGACAGGCCGCCGACCTCGGCTACCACACCGTGGTCCTTTCGGACGCGTCATCCGCCGCGGACGCTGGCGCCCACGAAGCATCTCTGGGCTCGATGGGGCTGTTCGCCGCCGTCGCAACCGTTGACGAGTTCACCTCTCAGCTGTCTTGACCGCTCGGCGCGCCAGCGAATCGCCCGCGCGCGCCATCTTCGGGGTCTCCGGCCATGCCTGCCGCATTTCCGGAGACCCCGACGCTCCACAGCAGACACCGGACGCGTCCGCCCATCGCACGTCGTACCGATGACAGCGGTAGCCCGGCTGCGGGCCTGCCCGAGTCCTCGGCGGCGACCCGACACGAGGACACAGATGACCCAGATACCCACAAGCACCGATCGGGCCGCCGCCATCACTCAGGCGGCCGACCGGCTCGAATCCGCAGCGCGCAACGGCACGCCGTGCGAGCCGGTGCGTGACCTGCTCGGTGACAGCGACATGGAGCTGGCCTACGCGGTACAGCAGCGACTCACCAGAAACCGGCTCGCTGCAGGCGCGCGTATCGTCGGCCGCAAGATCGGCCTCACCTCTCCCGCCGTACAGCAGCAGCTGGGGGTGGACCGGCCCGACTTCGGGGTGCTGTTCGACGACATGGATGTCTCCCACCTGCCCGTAATCCCGAGTGGGCGACTGCTCCAGGCCAAGGCGGAAGCGGAGATCGCGTTCGTACTGGGAGCGGACCTCAACTCCGAGAACTTGTCGGTCGACGTCGTCCGTGCCGCGGTTGACTACGCCGTCGCCGCGCTGGAGATCGTCGACAGCCGGGTGGCGGACTGGGACATCCGCATCACCGATACCGTCGCCGACAACGCTTCCAGCGGGCTCTACGTGCTCGGCTCGCAGCGGGTGACGCTCACCGACTTCGAGCCGGTCGACGTCACGATGCGGATGTACGTTGACGACGACCTGGTGTCCGAGGGCTACGGCGCCGCGTGCCTCGGCGATCCGCTCAACGCGCTGCTCTGGTTGGCTCGTACCACCCGTGAGCTCGGCGAGCCGTTGCGTGCCGGCCAGGTCGTACTCTCCGGCGCGCTCGGCCCGATGGTTGCCACTCCCACCGGCGCCAGGGTCCGAGCCGAGATCTCCTCCCTCGGCACCGTGACCGCCACGTTC
This sequence comes from Micromonospora sp. NPDC049580, assembly GCF_040675595.1. Classification (NCBI taxonomy): domain Bacteria; kingdom Bacillati; phylum Actinomycetota; class Actinomycetes; order Micromonosporales; family Micromonosporaceae; genus Micromonospora; species Micromonospora sp. NPDC049580. The sequence continues at coordinate 4,486 of NZ_JBFAPG010000178.1, read as the reverse complement.
TCGGCGAAGGAAATGCGATGAGCAAGATCAAGGTGGCCGTGATCGGCTCCGGCAATATCGGCACGGACCTGATGGTCAAAGTGCTGCGACTCTCCGAAACCCTCCAGATGGGCGTGATGGTCGGCATCGACCCGGAATCCGACGGTCTGGCTCGAGCCCGACGGCTAGGCGTGCCCACCACCCACGAGGGCGTGGACGGGCTGATCGCGATGGACGGCTTCGACGACATCGAGATCGTCTTCGACGCCACTTCCGCCTCCGCGCACGTGGTCAATGCCAGGAAGCTTGCCCCCTACGGCAAGAAGATAGTCGATCTCACCCCCGCTGCGATCGGCCCGTACGTAGTGCCTCCGGTCAACCTCGATGAACACCTCGACAGCGACGTCGCCAACGTCAACATGGTCACCTGCGGTGGCCAGGCCACCATCCCGATCGTGCACGCCATCTCCAGCGTCACACCGGTCCCCTACGCCGAAATCGTCGCCTCGATCTCGTCCCGCTCCGCCGGGCCGGGCACACGCGCGAACATCGACGAGTTCACCGAGACCACCAGGGCAGCGATCGAGAGGGTCGGCGGCGCCCTGCGCGGCAAGGCCGTGATCATCCTGAACCCTGCCGAACCCCCGCTGATCATGCGCGACACCGTCTTCGCGCTCATCGGTGACGCCGACCACAACGCGATCCGCTCCTCAGTGGCGGACATGGTCAAGCAGGTCGCGGCGTACGTGCCTGGCTACCGCCTGAAGCAGGAGGTTCAGTTCACCTCCATCCCGGACGACGAGCCGGTGCACACGCTGCTACCCACGGGCGCCGGACCGGCGACGACCAAAGTAACGGTGTTCCTCGAAGTCGAGGGCGCAGCGCACTACCTGCCCGCCTACGCCGGCAACCTCGACATCATGACCTCCGCCGCGCTCCGTACCGCGGAGGCCATCGCCGCCCGCCTCACCACCAAGGTCGCCCGTGAGGTGACCCGTTGACGACCCCTGCCGACCGAGAGACCAACGCCATGACCGGCTCCGCCCCCGTGAATCTGTACATTCAGGACGTCACCCTGCGCGATGGAATGCACGCCGTGCGCCACCGGGTCTCGCCGGACGACGTCGCGAAAATCGTCGCCGCCCTCGATGCCGCAGGCGTCGACGCGATCGAGGTCGCCCACGGTGACGGCCTCGCCGGGGGGTCACTCAACTACGGCCCCGGGTCGAACAGCGACTGGGAGTGGATCGAGGCCGCGGCCGACAACATCAAAACCGCCACTCTCACTACCCTGCTGCTGCCCGGCATCGGCACGGTCGCAGAACTCGAGCAGGCCTACCGGCTCGGCGTCCGCTCGGTGCGGGTCGCGACCCACTGCACCGAGGCCGACGTATCCGCCCAGCACATCGCCCACGCCCGCGACCTCGGCATGGACGTCTCAGGCTTCCTGATGATGAGCCACATGGCCCCGGCCGACGAGCTGGCGAAGCAGGCGAAGCTCATGGAGTCCTACGGAGCGCACTGCGTCTACGTCACCGACTCAGGCGGTCGCCTCACCATGAACGGTGTACGCGAGCGGATCCGCGCCTACCGGGACGTCCTCGACCCCCAGACCGAGATCGGCATCCACGCCCACGAGAACCTTTCGCTGTCGGTGGCCAACTCGGTCGTAGCAGTCGAGGAGGGCGTGACCCGCGTCGATGCCTCTCTGGCCGGTCATGGTGCCGGAGCTGGCAACTGCCCCATCGAGCCGTTCATCGCCGTGGCCAACCTGCACGGATGGACCCACCGCTGCGACCTTTTCGCGCTCCAGGACGCCGCCGACGACCTCGTCCGGCCGCTCCAGGACCGCCCGGTACGCGTGGACCGCGAGACCCTCACCCTCGGATACGCCGGCGTCTACTCAAGCTTCCTCCGGCACGCCGAGGCAGCCTCGAAGCACTACGGCATCGACGTACGCACCATCCTGCTCGAGGTCGGTAAGCGGCAACTCGTCGGCGGACAGGAGGACATGATCGTCGACATCGCGCTCGACCTGCTGGCCTCTCGCACGGCGAGCTGAGTCTCGCCCGGGGATGGTGTCCGCCGCTGTACGGTGCTAAAACGCCATGGTCCGCCATTCCCCCGCAGCGGATCGCAGTCGGGGACCTGCCAGCGGATGTGGTCGTCGGGCCAAAACGGGGCCGGCCGGTGGTGTCAGCGGCGGAGGCTGTCAGCAAGGCGCCCGTTGACGTGGGAAGTGCGGTTTGTGGCCGGTCGCGACCAGTAGCGGCCGACGGTGCGTTCGGACTTGCCGATCCGTACGGCGATGTCCGCCGGGTGCAGATGAGGGCCGCGGCGGCGCCAGTAGGCGACCGCGGTGGCGGTGCTCGTCGCCCTCGGACACCAGTATTTGTGGAGATTCGCGAGATCAACCGATCCTTGCGAATCGGCAGACGACGACACGAAGCATCCACGCGCATGGCGAACATCGGGGGGCGGTTCCGCCTGAGCTGATGCTCGTGCAGCCGTGCTGGTGGCGGCTATGAGTTGCCAACGTCGCCGTCGAGAAACTGTCCCTACCGGCCGCAACCCGACACCTGTGCGGCATCGGGCAACCCGCGCGGAACCGGGGCGAGGACGAGCAGCGGGATTCGGGGTCGCCGGACCGGCGCCGACCGGGCATGATCCGCTAGGCACCGAACCCGGCGGGCCCTCCGTCCTGTGCGGGAAGATGCGCGACACCCAGCTCATCTGGCCTGGCAGAGGCTTGGTCGCGCCGCTGAGGGGAACACTTTGCACTGCACGAAATGCGGAATCGAACTCGAAGGTCCCGGCCAAGGCCATACGTGCCGGTCCTCGACACCTCCACCCGCGCCCAGGACAGCGGGTTGGGACATCGCGACCTGGTTCGTAGCCGGTTTCGCCATTCTCTTCGCCCTAGCCGCGATCGCCGCAGCGATCCTCGGCAGCGCCGTGAGCGACCGTGCCCGCCCGCTGGCCCCGTCCGGAACCGGGGCGGCGATCGGTTACGTCCTGGCCAACCTGACTCTGATCGTCGCCGTCATCGGCCTGGGGATCAGCGGACTGATCTGGGGCCGCGGCACTCGTCAGATCGCCGAGGCGCACGGCTCCTCGGGCCGCTCGTACAGCCGCCACTGGGGCATACGCGTCTTCTCCTCCTGCGTCGTCTTGAGCGCCGCCACGGCCTGGTTGGCCGCCGACCGAACCGCCCCGCCCGTCCTGTTCGGCCAGGCAGCCCTGCGTACCCTCGGAGCCGCCGCGCTGATCGGCGGCGTGCTGCACAGCCGAAGGCGGGTTCTGCGGCTGATCGCCCACGTCGACCGCGTCGTCGCCGGACACTACTCAGCCGTCGCCGGGCAGGACCCGGCGTGGCCGTTGTCGCCCACTCCGACCAGCGACGACTGGAACGCCAGCCAATGGGACCCGGACGTGTTGCGCGACATCGAAGCCCGCCGTCACCGCGACAGAACCTGATCTCGAGGTGCGGCCGGTCGCCAGCGCGACGACGGTCGCGTACGGCGGACATCCGGATCTGCGGCATCGAGGCGTGCGACTGCGGGTTGATGTGCGCGATCGGATAGGTTGCCGGCGTGGATATCCAGGTGCTCGAGGGTGCGTTCGTTGAGGTGCCGACGGCCGATGCCAGCGGCATGGACCGGCGGGCATTCGGCGAGTTCGTGGGGCCGCGTGGGGAGTTGGCTTCGTACGCGTTCGGCTGGACCACCGGCTCGGACCCGCATGTCGCCCGACTGTCCGTTGGGATTGGTGTCGGCAATCCGGGTGGTGGCACCTTCCACGCCGTCGTCTTCGTGAACGACGGTGGTCATGCGTTCTCCCTGGTCGACGAGCCGTTTGAGCGGGTCCCGCAGGGCGGCCCGGACCTGACCGCGGAGCAGTCGCGTGCCCACGAGGACCTGCCGTTCGTTTGGTGGGTCACCGACCATGTCATGGAGCACGACCGGCGAGCCTGGTGGATGCGGCACTGGTTGCTTGGCACGGTCTGTGTCCAGACCCCTGAGGTGTTCGAACGTCATGAGCCTGTCTTGTTCGTCAGTCACGATGCGGACGACGGGGTCTGGCAGTTGGTCGGAGCCACCGACGCGAGCGGCAGCAACGGCAAAGTCGGGCACCTGCACCATGCCGTCGACGAGGACCCCAGCCTCATCGATGTTCTTGACCTGCCAGGTGGGCGCAGCGTGTCACGCGCGGGCGTCGGGAAACCCTGGACCGACAACGTCTGATCCAATCGCGGATTTCTCCTACCGCCCGTGTGTCGTTAGCCGAGACCCACGGCTCACAGGTATCCGGATCTGCCGCCGACATGGCGCAACAGCCGTCCGTCCACTCTCACTCAAGATCGCTCGCTACATCACCAGGCGATGATCGTGGCCGCAGACGTGTCCGCCAGCGCCATGGTCGGCGTGACTCACCAGGATTGCTGAACGAGTCAGCCGGCGGACCTACCCGAGCAGCGCCGCCGCCGCGGCCAGGGTGCCCAGCGACA
>NZ_JBFAPG010000177.1:0-10968 GCF_040675595.1 Micromonospora sp. NPDC049580 | reverse complement strand
CCCGTCCACATTGTGGGCGGGGTGCGAGTGCTGTCCACGGCTCGACGGGCGGTCTGCGCCGCGCCGCGTTAACCTGTCCCCCACCAAGATCAGCTTTGCGAGAGGGGGCTGGTGCTCTCCCGGCGGTGGCCCGTCGGGGGGAGCGCCACGGCAGAAAAGTCGGGCAACTCGCCGGAGAGGGCGTTACTCGGCCGGGGTCTGAATCGATAGGGCAGGTTGCGAGGCTGGGACGGTCCTGGTGGCCGACCAGGGGTGTCGGGAGGGCGACTCCATTATCAAGTTTGGCTTGACGGCGCACGCATTACACGCGTGTAATTTGAATGGGGTTGTTCGCACGGAACGCAACAAAAGGGACCGGACGAACAAACACGCCTTTCGCGTGGGGGGTTGCAGCGGCGATGACGCCGGTGCGCGACAAGGAGGCATTTGATGGACGGCCAGCTTGAGGTGGCCGACCTGCTCGGAAACGCGCCGGAGTGGCAGGAGCGGGCCCTGTGCTCGCAGACCGACCCCGAGGCGTTCTTTCCCGAGAAGGGCGGCTCGACCCGCGAGGCGAAGCGAATCTGCTCGCGCTGCGAGGTCAAGACCGAATGCCTCGAATACGCTCTCGGCCACGACGAGCGGTTCGGCATCTGGGGTGGGCTCTCCGAGCGGGAGCGGCGCAAGTTGAAGCGGCGGGCCGCCTGAGCGGTGCAGGGTCGGGGCGGTGGGGGCCGCCCGGCTCAGCCGTCGTACGGGCGCGTGCGGCTCAGGCCAGCTCGTCGGGGTCGACCCCGAGCAGGTTCGCCACCTGTTCGATGATCACGTCGTGGACGAGGTCGGCGAGATCCTCGCGGTCCATGGCGCGGAACTCCAGCGGTCGCCGGTACAACACGATGCGCGGCGGCACCTCCTGGCGGCCGGGGCGGCCGGGCAGCAGCCGGGCCAGCGGCACCTCGCCGTCCTCCAGCACGTCGGAGTCGTAGACGTTCAGATCCGGTGGGACGTCCTCGACGGCGAACTCGACACCGGCCAGCTCCTTGGCGAACCGCCGCTCCAACGTCTCGACGGTGTCCAGCACCAGATCGTCGAAGACCTCGGCCTTGGTCCGCGCCAACGGCACGGTCGCCGGCACCAGACGCCCGCGCAGGCCACGCCCGTGCCGGTCGCGGTGCGCACGCCGGCCGGGGCCGGGGCGGCGGTGTTCCGGGCTCGTCATGACGCAAAGGGTAGTCCCCGTGCCGGGCCGGCCAGCGGCAGCGGCACTCCTCTGGCGCGGCGCGACCCGAACCGGGATTGTGATCACCGCGACGGGCGTGTCGCAACGCGAAGCGATGCGCCGGACCCGGTAATGGAGATACCCTGCCGCCGTGAGGTCACCACGGCGCTGCTCCCGTAACGGCTGTCCCCGGCAAGCGGTCGCCACATTGACCTATGTCTACAACGAGTCGACCGCCGTGGTGGGCCCGTTGGCGGCGTTCGCCGAGCCGCACACGTACGACCTGTGTGAGCAGCACGCCCGCAGCCTCACCGCGCCGCGCGGCTGGGACGTGGTGCGGCACGAGGGTGAGTTCGAGCCGCCCCCGCCCACCACGGACGACCTGGTGGCGCTGGCCGAGGCGGTTCGCGAGGCCGCCCGCCCGGCCCCCCGCCCCCCGGAGCACGACCAGGCCCACCCGGAAGGCCCCCACCAGACGGGCCGCCGAGGCCACCTCCGAGTAATCCCCCCAAACCACTAACCCCCCACCCGGCCCGCCCAGCGCGGTCAGTGCCCCAGGAGGCGGGAGAGGGTTTTGGCGCGGTGGGAGGGGCGGTTGGTTCGGATCTCCTTTGCGTCGGCGCTGGTCATGACGCGCAGAGCCGTGTTCATCGCCAGCCAGCGCAACGGTTCCGGCTCCCAGCGGGGGGAGCGGTGGTTGACCCAGGGCAGGCTGGTCAGCTCGCTGCGCTCGCCGCGGATCAGGTCGGCCAGGGTGCGGCCGGCGAGGTTACTGGAACCCACCCCGTCCCCGACGTAGCCACCCGCCCAGGCCAACCCGCTGGCCCGGTCGAATCCGACCGAGGCGGCCCAGTCCCGGGCCACCCCGAGCGGGCCACCCCAGGTGTGGGTCACCGGAACGTCCGGCCCGAGCACTCCGAACAGCTCGCCCAGCGTCCGCCGCAGCGCCGCGAAGACCCGTGGCTCCCGGTCCTGGCCGGGAGAGACCCGGGACCCGAAATGGTACGGAGCACCGCGCCCGCCGAAGGCCAGCCGACCGTCCGCCGTCCGCTGGCCGTAGATGATCACGTGTCGGTGGTCGGAGAACGTCTCCCGATCCGCCAGGCCGATCCGCTCCCAGGTCTGCGCCGGCAGCGGTTCGGTGGCCACCATCAGTGAGTACACCGGCGCCACCGTGCGTCGCAGGCCGGGCAGCATTGGCGTGTACCCCTCGGTGGCCCGCACCACCACCGACGCCCGCACCGTCCCCGACGCGGTGACCGCCGCGCCGGACCGGATCGCGGTCACCGTGGTCTGCTCGTGGATCCGCACCCCGAGTCGCTCCACCGCCCGCGCCAGACCACGCACCAGCTTCGCCGGGTGCACGACCGCGCAGTGCGGGGTGTACGTCCCACCGCGTACCCCCTCGGCGCCGCACCGGGCCGCGGCCTCGTCGGCGTCGAGGAGCGCCAGGTGGTCCGCGCCGAAGCCGAACGCGCGAGCCTCGTCCACGGCGGCCCGGGCCCGGGCGAGCTGCGGGCCGGTGCGGGCGAGCGTGACGGTGCCGCCGTCGGCCCAGTCGCAGTCGATGCCCTCGGCCGCGACCACCCTGCCCACCGCACGGACGGTGTCGTGCAGTGCCCGCTGCATGGCGACAGCCGCGTCGCGGCCGTGCCGGCGGGCCAGCCCGGTCAGTGACGTGGGAAAGAGCGCCGAGCACCAGCCGCCGTTGCGCCCCGACGCCCCGTACCCCGCGATCTCCCGCTCCAGGACGACGACCCGCAGCGTCGGATCGGCCTGGGCCAGGTGGTACGCCGTCCACAGCCCGGTGTAGCCGGCGCCCACGATCACCACGTCGGCGTCCGTGTCGCCGGGCAGCGCCGGCCGCGGCGTGAGCGGCTCGTCCAGGCTGGACAGCCAGTACGACAGATTCTCGTAGCCCATGGTCAGAGCCGCGACCACGCCTCGGTCAGCACCGTGCGGAGGATCTGCTCGATCTCGTCGAAGTGCTGCTGCTCGGCGATCAGCGGCGGGGCGAGCTGGATGACGGGGTCGCCCCGGTCGTCGGCCCGGCAGTAGAGACCGGCCTGGAACAGCGCGGTCGACAGGAAGCCGCGCAGCAGCCGCTCCGACTCGGCCTCGTCGAACGTCTCCCGGGTCGTCTTGTCCTTGACCAGCTCGATGCCGTAGAAGTAGCCGTCGCCCCGCACGTCGCCGACGATCGGCAGGTCGTGCAGCTTTTCCAGGGTGGCGCGGAACGCGTCCTCGTTGGCCCGTACGTGCCCGACGAGGTCCTCGCGGGCGAAGACCTCCAGGTTGGCCAGGGCCACCGCGCAGGACACGGGGTGGCCGCCGAACGTCACCCCGTGGGCGAACATGCCCGTCTCGGTGAGGAACGGCTCCATCAGCCGGTCGCTGGCGATCATCGCGCCGAGCGGGGCGTACCCCGAGGTGATGCCCTTGGCGGTGGTGATGATGTCCGGCTGGTAGCCGTAGCGCACGGCGCCGAAGTACTCGCCGAGCCGACCCCAGGAACAGATCACCTCGTCGGAGACGAGCAGCACGTCGTACGCGTCGCAGATCTCCCGGACCCGCTCGAAGTAGCCGGGCGGGGGTGGGAAACAGCCGCCGGAGTTCTGCACGGGCTCCAGGAAGACCGCGGCGACGGTGTCCGGCCCCTCGCGCTCGATGGCCCGGCCGATCTCGTCGGCGGCCCAGCGGCCGAACGCCTCGGCGTCGTCGCCGTGCTCGGGCGCCCGGTAGAAGTTGGTGTTCGGCACCTTGATCCCACCGGGCACCAGCGGCTCGAAGTCGCTCTTGATGCCGGGCAGGCCGGTGATCGACAGCGCGCCCATCGAGGTGCCGTGGTAGGCGATGTAGCGGCTGACCACCTTGTGCTTGTTGGGCTGACCGGTGCGCTTGAAGTAGGCCCGGGCCAGCTTCCACGCGGCCTCGACGGCCTCCGAGCCGCCGGTGGTGAAGAAGACCCGGTTGAGGTCGCCCGGGGTGAGCGAGGCGATCTTCTCGGCCAGCTCGACCGCCTTCGGGTGCGCGTACGACCACAGCGGGAAGTACGCCAGCTCACCGGCCTGCTTGGCGGCGGCCTCGGCCAGCTCGGTGCGGCCGTGACCGGCGTTGACGACGAACAGCCCGGCGAGCCCGTCGAGGTAGCGGCGGCCCTGCGCGTCCCAGATGTACGCGCCCTCGCCGCGCACGATGGTCGGCACCTCGCCGGCGGAGTAGCTCGCCATCCGGGTGAAGTGCATCCAGAGGTGGTCGGTGGCGTTGGCCATGTCAGCCCCATCGGTCGTCGGGCCGGTCAAAGGGGTGAAGCCGGCCGCTCTGCCAACGGTTATCGCACAGCACGACCCAGGAAAGCAAGTGTGATCGGTAGTGCCTAAGCCTAAGGACGACGGATTCGGCGAGAAATTGCCCTAGCCGCGACGGAATCCGCACGGGCGTCGGCCCTGCTCGTCGTGCCCGGCGGGCGCGCCGGGCTGCCCGCTGACCCCTGGTCGGCCTCCTTTGCTCTGCTTCAACGGACGCAACAGTGCACGTCCGGTATCCGGACGCGGGGTGTTGCGCCGGTTGAAGCAGAGCAAAGGACGCGAGCGATGGCCTGCCGGCCCGGCCCGCCGGCCACGATCCACTCCGTATCGCCGATGTCGCGGTGTCGGGCCGGAGTTGATGCCGCGATATCGGGGATGTCGAGTGGATCAAGCGAGTCGATCACGGGAGTGGAGCAACGGGTCGAGCAGCCGGGACGGGGGTGGGGCGCCTTGGGGGCAGTTGCGGAGCGTTCTGAATGCGCGTCAACACGTTCACCGCAACACGCCGGTAGGCGGCGGACACCGACACGCAGCGTGGCTATCGTGCGCCGCAGTGTGCACCCGGCGGGCGGGAGGATCCGGTGGCGAACGAGGCGTTGCGGGTGGCGATGGCCGAGGCGGGGGAGACGGTCGAGTCGCTGGCCGAGAAGGTCCGCGTCGACCCCAAGACGGCGGCGAGGTGGCTTGCCGCGGGGCGCATACCGCACCCGCGTACCCGGATCGCGGTGGCCGAGGTCCTGCGCCGCGACGCCGCCGACCTCTGGCCGGAGCCGTTCCGCCGCCGCGATCTGCCCTGGTTCCGACCGTGGGCCGAGCTGGAACAGGACGCCACCTCGATCCGCTCCTACCAGCCGCTGCTCGTGCCGGGCCTGCTCCAGACCGAGGGGTACGCCCGCGCGATCCTGAACACCGGCGGACTGGTCCCGCCCTCCGAAGTGGACCAGATCGTGGCCAGCCGCATCGACCGCCAGGCGGTGCTTCGCCGCGACGCCCCACCCCAGCTCGTCGCGGTGCTCGACGAGGTGGTGCTCCGCCGGCCGGTCGGCGACGGCTCGGTGATGGCCGGGCAGCTCCGGCACCTCGCCTCGGCGGGGGAGTGGGAACACGTGCAGGTCCGGGTCATTCCCGCCGAGAACCCATGGCACACCGGGTTGGCCGGCCCCTTCGTGCTGGGCAGGCTGCCCGACGGGACCGAATTGGCGTATCTCGACAACCAGCTCCGCGGTCAGATCGTGACCGATCCTCTCGACGTCGCTAACCTGGGACGCAGGTGGGAGAGCGTCACCGGTGAGGCGTTGCCCCAACGTCAGTCGATCGAGCTGATCAGGGAAGTGGCTGCGACATGGACATGACCGACGCGCGCTGGCGCACCGCGACCCGTAGCAGCAACAACGGTGGCGACTGCGTCGAGGTGGCCGACAACTTGCCCGGTCGGGTGCTGGTGCGCGACAGCAAGGACCGCGACGGTGGCACCCTGACCTTCGCGCCGACCGCCTGGACGTCGTTCGTCGACGCAGTCCGGGCAACGGCACGCTGATCCACTCGGGTTCACGGAAACCGGGGTATCAGGACCACCCGGACACCCCGACTTCCTGAAAGCCGAGTCGATCAAGAGCCGGCAGGCGCCATCAAAAGCCCGTCAGGCCGTACCCCAGGTGTAGGTCTGCTTGCGGAGTTTGAGGTACACGAACGCCTCGGTGGCGAGCACGCCGGGCACCGCGCGCAGCCGTTGCAGGATCTCCAGCAGGTGGTCGTCGTTGCGGCAGACCACCTCGGTGAGCAGGTCGAACGACCCGGCGGTGATGACCACGTAGTCGACCTCGTCCAGCTCGGCCAGCCGGTCGGCCACCGCCTCCAGGTCGCCGTCGGTACGCAGCCCGATCATCGCCTGGCGGGGGAAGCCGAGCTGGAGCGGATCGGTCACTGCGACGATCTGCATGACGCCCGAGTCGAGGAGCCGCTGGACCCGCTGGCGGACCGCCGCCTCGGAGAGGCCGACCGCCTTGCCGATCGTCGCGTACGGCCGTCGGCCATCCTCCTGGAGCTGTTCGATGATCTGCTTGGCCACGTCGTCCAGCAGAGCGTGACTGGCACCTTCACGTACGGCGACGCGTCGACCGCCGTTGCCGTTTTCGTGCTGCCGGTTCGTCATCGTGCGCTCCCCATGTCCCGAATCGTGATGTCGTGCGTGTGTCCCCGCGCAGTCTGGCGTATTTCGTCGTGCATCGCTAACCCCGCAACGGAATCCCTTGTGAGAGAGGGTCTCTCATGTCAGGATCAGTCGTCCCTGGTACTTGAGCCTCCCGACATTCCCGACGGCGCGCGCCTCCCCCGTCCCGCCCGCCGACGATGACCCCTAGGAGTCGTCATGCGTACTCCCCTCCGGCCCCTCTCCCGGCGTGGACTGCTCACCGGCACTCTCGGATCGGCCGCCCTGCTCGCTGCGGGCGGCAGCCTCGCCGGCTGCGGCACCAAGGGCGCCCAGCAGACCGAGGCCGGCTGCGTCAGCGAAGACCTGTCCGGCACCGAGAAGAAGCTTGCCTTCTCCAACTGGCCGCAGTACATGGACGTCGACGAGAAGGACGAGTCCAAGCGGCCGAGCCTGGACGAGTTCATCACAAAGACCGGCATCCAGGTCACCTACACCGAGGACATCAACGACAACAACGAGTTCTTCGGCAAGGTGCAGAACCAGCTGGCCGCCTGCCAGAGCACCGACCGGGACATCATCGTGCTGACCGACTGGATGGCCGCGCGAATGATCCGGCTCGGCTGGATCCAGAAGCTCGACGTGGCGAAGATCCCGAACGTCCAGGCGAACCTGTTGCCGTCGCTGCTCAACCGCTCGTTCGACACCGAGAACCGGATCTCGATTCCGTGGCAGTCCGGCCTGGCCGGGTTGGCGTACAACGGCAGCGTCACCAAGGAGCTGCGGACCGTCGACGAGCTGCTGACCCGTCCCGACCTCAAGGGCAAGGTGACGGCGCTCAGCGAGATGCGCGACACCATGGGCCTGCTGCTCGGCTCGAACGGGCACGACCCGTCGAACTTCACCGCCGCCCAGTTCGACGACGCGCTCAACAAGCTCAAGAAGGCCGTCGACTCCGGGCAGATCCGCAAGTTCACCGGCAACGACTACGCACCCGATCTGGCCAAGGGCGACATCGCCGCGTGCATCGGCTGGTCCGGGGACGTCATCCAGCTCTCCAGTGAGAACGAGAAGGTGCAGTTCGTCGCCCCGGACTCCGGCGTGATGCTGTTCAGCGACAACATGATGGTCCCGAACAAGGCCACCCACAAGGGCAACGCCGAAGCGCTGATCAACTACTACTACGAGCCGGCGGCAGCGGCGAAGCTCGCCGCGTACGTCAACTACATCTGTCCGGTCAAGGGCGCCCAGGCCGAGATGGAGAAGATCGACCCGGAGCTGGCCGCCAACCCGCTGATCTTCCCCGACGAAACGCTGCTGGCGAAGTCCAAGGTGTTCATGGCCCTGGACGAAAAGCAGGAGAAGGAGTACGAGGGCAAGTTCCAGCAGGTCATCGGGGCGTGACGGGGATGACACGCGAGACACCCGCAGGCGATCTGCGCCTGGCCGACCTCACCAAGCGGTTCGGCATCTTCACCGCCGTCGACGACCTCAGCCTGACGATCCCGCAGGGCTCGTTCTTCGCGCTGCTCGGCGCGTCCGGCTGCGGCAAGACCACCACCCTGCGGATGATCGCCGGGCTGGAGGAGCCGACCAGCGGCCAGGTGCTGCTCGGCGACACCGACATCGCCCGGCTGCGGCCGTACAAGCGGCCGGTCAACACGGTCTTCCAGAGCTACGCGCTCTTTCCGCACCTCACCATCTTCGAGAACGTGGCCTTCGGGCTGCGGCGGCGCGGCATCCGTTCGGTCGACGACCAGGTCCGGCGGATGCTGTCGCTGGTGCAGCTCGACGGCTTCGGCCCGCGTCGCCCGGCCCAGCTCTCCGGTGGCCAGCAGCAGCGGGTCGCGCTGGCCCGCGCTCTGATCAACCAGCCGCAGGTGCTGCTGCTCGACGAGCCGCTGGGCGCGCTCGACCTGAAGCTGCGCCGGCAGATGCAGATCGAGCTGAAGCGCATCCAGACCGAGGTCGGCATCACCTTCGTGCACGTCACCCACGACCAGGAGGAGGCCATGACCATGGCCGACACCGTCGCGGTGATGAACGCCGGCCGGATCGAGCAGCAGGGCGCCCCGGCCGACCTCTACGAGTTCCCGGCCACCGCGTTCGTGGCGAACTTCCTCGGCCAGTCCAACCTGCTCGCTGGCGAGGCCGCCGGCACGAGCGGCGGCGAGGTCGCGGTGACGGCGCACGGCGCGCGCTTCTCGGTGCCCGCCGGCCGGTCGCGCGCCGACCGGGGTCCGGTCCACCTGGGGGTACGCCCGGAGAAGCTGCATCTGGTCGGCTCCGCCGACCAGGTCCCCCAAGGACACCAACTGGTCACCGGGGTGGTCACCGACGCCTCCTACGTGGGGGTCAGCACGCAGTACCTGCTGCGCACCGGTTGGGGCACCGAGCTGTCGGTCTTCGTGGCGAACAACGGCGCGGAGGCGCGGGTGCCGGTGGGCAGCGAGGCCGTGGCGTACTGGGATCCGCGCCACGCTTTCCTGCTGGCCCGCGACGCCGCCGACACCGACCGGACCACGCCGGTGCTCGACGAGCCGGTGGGCGCGTCGTCATGACCCTCCTGGCCCCCACCAAACCGGGGCAGCTGCCGCCGCCACCGGCCGCCCGGTCCGGGCGGTTCCGGCTCCTGCCATACCTGTTGCTGCTGCCCGGCGCGGTCTGGCTGCTGGTGTTCTTCGGCGTGCCGCTGCTGCAACTCGCCGCGGCGAGCCTTTACGACCCCAGCGGCTCGCTCTCCACCGGGTACGCGATGACGTGGGCGTTCGGCAACTATCCGGACGTCGTGCAGGCGTACTGGCCGCAGCTGCTGCGCTCGTTCGGCTACGCCGGGCTGGCCCTGGTGCTGGCGCTGCTGCTCGGCTACCCGCTGGCGTACGCCATCGCGCAGAAGGCCGGCCGGTGGAAGAACCTGCTGCTGGTGTGCGTGGTCGCGCCGATGTTCACCAGCTTCCTGGTCCGCACGCTGGCCTGGAAGACGATCCTGTCGGACAACGGCGCGCTGGTCGGCTTGCTGCGCGACGTGCACCTGCTCGCGCCGGACGGCCGGCTGCTGGCCACGCCGTTCGCTGTGGTGCTCGGCCTGACGTACAACTTCCTGCCGTTCCTGGTGCTGCCGCTGTACGCGAGCCTGGAGCGGCTGGACCCCCGGCTGTTGGAGGCGGCGAGCGACCTGTACGCGAGCGGCCTCCAGGCGTTCCGCCGGGTGACCCTGCCGTTGTCCATGCCCGGCCTGGTCGCCGGCACGCTGCTGTTCTTCATCCCGGCCAGCGGCGACTACATCAACGCCGAACTGCTCGGCACCCCGAACGAATACATGATCGGCAACGTCATCGACTCGGCGTTCCTGGTCCGGCTGGACTACCCGCAGGGCGCCGCGCTGTCGTTCCTGCTGATGGCGGCGATCCTCGCGGTGGTCTTCGGCTACCTGCGCAGGGCCGGCACGGAGGAGGTGCTCTGATGCGGGTCTCCCGTTGGCTGGCCGACCGCTGGGTGATGATCGTGGCGCTGCTGGTGCTCGGCTACCTCGCGCTGCCGATCCTGGTGGTGGCCGGGCTGTCGTTCAACCGCCCGTCGAGCCGCTTGTCGTACGACTTCAACGAGTTCACGCTGGACAACTGGCGGCAGCCCTGCGCCACCTCCGACATGTGCGACGCGGTCGTGCGCAGCGTGCAGATCGGTTTCATCGCCACGGTGGTCGCCACAGTGCTCGGCACCCTGATGGCGTTCGCGCTGGTCCGGCACCGCTTCCGCGGCCGGTCCGGCATCAACGTGCTGATCTTCCTGCCGATGGCCACCCCGGAGCTGGTGATGGGCACGTCGCTGCTGGCCCTGTTCGTCTCGGCCGGGGTGCCGCAGGGATTCTGGACCATCGTCATCGCGCACGTGATGTTCTGCGTGTCGTTCGTGGTGGTGACGGTCAAGGCGCGGCTCGCCGGAATGGACCGGCGGCTGGAGGAGGCCGCCATGGACCTCTACGCCAACGAGTGGCAGACCTTCCGGTGGATCACCCTGCCGCTGGTGCTGCCCGGCATCGTGTCCGCCGCGCTGCTGGCGTTCTCGTTGAGCTTCGACGACTTCATCATCACGAACTTCAACGCCGGCACGACAGTCACGTTCCCCATGTACGTCTGGGGCGCCGCCCAGCGGGGCATCCCGCCGCAGGTCAACGTCATCGGCACCGCGATGTTCGCCATCGCGCTGCTGCTGGTCGGGCTCAGCTCGCTGCGCGGGCGGCGTTGAAGTTCGTGATGATGAAGTCGTCGAAGCTCAACGAGAACGCCAGCAGCGCGGCGGACACGATGCCGGGC
>NZ_JBFAPG010000176.1:0-11011 GCF_040675595.1 Micromonospora sp. NPDC049580 | reverse complement strand
AAGGCTCGACCAATCCGGGGTATAAATCATAATTGGCACTGGCTTTACAAGCACCCTGTTGAGTTCTCAAAGAACAACCACACACCGATCAGAAGACCCAACCAGTGGGCCACCATCCCGGGGCTTTTCGTACCGCGTCCCCGCCGCTCTCGCGCCGGGCACTTTTACTACGTTACCTCACCGTGTTCGCCGTGTCAAACCGTGTGTCCCGGTCTGTCGTGCTTCGTACGGGTTGGTCCCGGCGCACTCACGCAGCAGCGAACCGCTGCGTCAGGTCGTCGGATTTGGCAGGCCGGCCGCTGCGGTGTCCCGCAGTCTCGCCCGGTGCCCTGCCGGTCGTGAACCTTACCCGGTCGGTTCCGCTGCGCCAAATCCGCCTCGCGGATGATCCGGTGAGCCCCGCCCGAACCGTGCCCGCAGAGGCGAACCCCTGCCTGACCCGGCTGCCTGCCCGATCCGGTGCTCCAGGTCTTTCGCCCTGTTTGCCCCGTTCCGCGCTGGCAGAGAGAAAGTTACGCGTCCGTGGGTTTGATCGTCAAATCGGGGGGTAGCGTCCCGCGTCACACTGATTCCCCTCCGCGTCGGATCAGCCATCCGGACGCCTCGCCGAGCAGCGGCGGAGGTCAGGACGCCTGCCGTCGGCGGGCGGCGGACCAGGCTCGGATGCCGAGCACACCGACGGTGGTCCCGATGGCCAGGGACGCGGCGATCAGCAGAGCGTGCACCCACAGGAAGCTGGTCGTGGCGCCGTCGGCCACCGTGCCGGAGGCCCAGGATCGCGGGTCCTGCCAGATGGCGACGGCGAACCTCGGCCAGATCACCCAGGTCCAGATCCCGACCCCGACCAGGAAGAGAGCCCACCCTCGCGACAGCACCATGGCAGCCGAGTATGCCAGCGCACCCGATCCGCGAGCTGGCCAAGGACGCAACGGACGCGACGCCCGGACCGCGCGCCGCCGACCGGAGCTGGCACTCCAAGCAGCCCGTGTCCGGCCACGCCGGGGTGGGCAGTGCGAAGGAGGACAGCTCAGGACCGTCCCCCGGGTAACGTGAGGCCGTGGTCCGGACGGGCAGTTGCGTGTCGGAGGCGGTCGATGTGGTCGACGGCCTGCCGTGCGGTGTCGTGCCCACGGTCCCGGCCAGCTCCGGCGACGGCCGTGAGCACTTCCTGGACGTACTCCGTGCCGGTGGTCTGCGGTACCGCGCCGGCGCGCGATGGCGGACGGCTCGCTGAGCCCTGTTTCCGCTTACCGAGGGGGCCTGTTCGCCCCACTCGGCGCGCGCCCACGCGTGACCCACCCACCTGCACGAGAGGCACCTCGCCATGTCCATCGCACGAATGCTCACCGGCGACCGGCCCACCGGCCGCCTGCACCTTGGCCACTACGTCGGCAGCATCGCCAACCGGGTGCGGCTGCACCAGCGCTACGAGAGCTTCTTCATCATCGCTGACCTGCACATGCTGACCACCCGCAACCGCCGGGAGGACATCGACCAGGTCTCCGGCAATGCCCGCGAGATGGTGACCGACATCCTCGCCGCCGGCGTCGACCCGGCGCGTGCCACGTTCTACCTACAGTCGGCAATTCCGGAGGTCGGCGATCTCAACACCCTTCTGCAGAACCTGGTGACGGTTCCCCGGCTGGAACGGGTGCCCTCGTTGAAGGACATGGCCCGCGACGCGGGCAAGGAGGAGATGCCGTACGGGCTGCTCGGTTATCCGGTGCTCCAGGCGGCGGACATCCTGTGCGTGAAGGGGGAGGTGGTCCCGGTCGGCCGGGACAACGCCGCCCACGTCGAGGTGACCCGGGAGATCGCCCGCCGCTTCAACCACCTGTACGGGCCGGTGTTCCCGGTGCCCGAGCTGATCCCGGCGGACACGCCCAGTCTGGTGGGCACCGACGGCACGGCCAAGATGAGCAAGAGTCGGGGCAACACGATCGCGTTGTCGGACGACGCGGCGACGGTGCGCCGCAAGGTGCGCGGGATGTACACCGACCCGAGCCGGGTGCGGGCCGACGTGCCGGGGACGGTGGAGGGCAACCCGGTCTTCGCGTACCACGAGGTGTTCAACCCGGACCGTGCCGAGGTGGCCGACCTGGCCGACCGTTACCGGGCCGGGCGGGTGGGTGACGTGGAGGTCAAGGAGCGGCTGGTCGTCGCGCTGGAGACGTTCCTGGCGCCGATCCGGGAGCGCCGGGCCGCGATCGAGGCCGAGCGGGGACTTGTCGATCGGCTGATCGTCGAGGGCACCGAGCGGACCCGGCAGGAGGTACGCCAGACCCTGACCGAGGTACGCCGGGCGATGGGGTTGACCGGGGCGTACCAGCAGATGCGGCGGCGGGCCGAGCGGACCCGGCGCCGGACGGACGCCCCGGCCTGACGCGGGCGATCGGGTCTCCTCGTTGCCACGGGGAGACCCGACGTGCCCCCGGGGGGCGCAGCATGACCCTGCTGGCGATGCGGCGTACCGGGACGCGCTGGCGCTGGTCGGCACCGAGCCGGAACGTGCGGACCTGCTGCGTCGGCTGGCATCCGTCGACGAGGAGTGAGCGGATTCCCGCTGTACCCTTCCTCGATGACTCTGCCTCTGCCGCCCGGTGAGTTCGCCGCGTACCTGTTCGACTGCGACGGCACCATCGTCGACTCGATGCCGCTGCACTACGTGGCGTGGCGGCGGGCGCTCGACGAGTGGGGCTGCGAGTTCCCGGAGGACCTCTTCTACGCCTGGGGTGGCCGGCCGACCGCCGACATCATCGTCGAACTGAACGAGCGGCAGGGTCTGGCGATGCCGGTGGCGACCGTCGTCGAGAACCGCGAGCGCATCTACCAGGAGTTGCTGCCGCAGGTCGCCGCCGTGCCCGAGGTGGTGGCGCACATCCACGACGCGCACCGCCGGGTGCCGTTCGCCGTCGTCTCCGGCAGCACCCGGGCCACGGTCACCGCCTCCCTCGACGCGCTCGGTCTGCTGGACCGCTTCGACGTGCTGGTGTGCGCCGAGGACTACACGCGGGCCAAGCCCGACCCGGAGGCGTTCCTGCTCGCGGCGCGGCAGCTCGGCGTGCCCCCGGGCTCCTGCCTGGTCTTCGAGGACACCGACCTGGGCATCCAGGCCGCGACGGCGGCCGGGATGGCTTCGGTACGCGTGCCGCAACAGCGCGTCGGCTGACGCCTCAGGCGATCGTCAGCAGCAGCTTGCCCAGGTAGGAGCTCTCCAGGCGCTTGTGCGCCTCCCGCACCTTGCCCAGCGGGAACGTCTCGGCGACGTGCACCACGAACGGCCCGGCCTCGATGAGTTCGTTGAGGCGCTGCAACTGTCCGCGGTTGGCCACACCGTCGTACGCCCGGACCGACACACCGGACCGTTCGCGCGGTTCCGGCCGCACCCCGTGGGCGTACGCGACGACCCCGCCGTCGGACAGCGTCTCGGTGAGCCGGTCCAGCGTCTTCCCGCCGGCCATCGCCAGGATGCCGTCCACTCCTTCCGGGGCCGCGTCCCGGATCGTCGCGAGCACCTCGTCGGCGTCGGCGTGGCCGTCGAGAGACACGTCGGCGCCGAGGCGGGTCATCAGCGCGACCCCGTCGCTGCCGGAGGCCACCGCGATCACGTTGAGCCCCTGTCGCTTGGCCAACTGCACGGCCAGGTGGCCCTGCCCACCGCTCGCACCGAAGATCAACAGCCAGGCGCCCGGCGGCAGGCTGAGGGTGTCCAGCCCGGCCAGCGCGGTCAGCGCGTCGGTGGGCATCGCACCGGCGTGCTCGGCCGGCACACCGTCGGGCAGCCTCGCGACGTACTCGGCCTTGACGGCCGCGTACTCGGCGTAGAAGCCGCCCTTCGGTCGGCTGGTGGCGGCGGCGTAGACCAGGTCACCCACCGCGAGATCGGTCACCTGGCTGCCGACCGCGATGACGGTTCCGGCGCCGTCCGGGCCGGGCACGATCGGAAACTCGGTGCCCTCGGGCACCAGCATGCCCTGCCGCTCGTAGACGTCCCACACGCCCACGCCGGCGCTCAGGACCTTGATCAGCACCTCGTCGGCGGCGGCCTCGGGTACCGGAAGTTTCCGCAGGGTGATCACCTCCGGCCCGCCGAACTCGTCCAGCGCCGCAGCCTGCATCCGCTCTGGCACGTCCGCGTCAACCATGTGGGCTTCCTCTCCGGGCCGGCGTCACCGTCGCAGCATGCCGGCTCGGCGGCGGGCCCGGCCCGGTGCTCGGTGCCGTTCACCCACAAGGGCGACCGGCCGCAGTCGGTGCACCCCCGAGGGCGTGTTTCGACGGTGTGGCGAAGTGCTCGGCATGTCCTCGTCGTACGACGCGGGCTCGTTCACGGCCGAGCGCTGCGCGGCCGCCATCGGGCGGGCGTGGCAGCCATGCTCAACAACCTGACCGGCGGTGTCTTCATGCTGGAGTACGAATTGCAGTGAACGGGGCGGGCATATCTTGCCCATCAATCGGTGAATGACTATGTTATCGATAACATAGCGATCGTTGCGGGAGCCTCGCCGCTCGCGCGGACCCTCGGGCAGTGTCCGCGCAATCCACGTTCCCGGCCGCGTCGTCCAGGCGACCACGGCCCCACGCGCACGGGCATCGCGCATTCGCCATCCCGCATGCGGTCGCCGGGTGCCAGGCCCCCGTCCGGGCACACCTCGACCCGTCAGGACCGGGTGGCCGACGGCCGGCGAACGTCGACACCCCATTCACCACAGCGCCAGCATGGCGAGGAGTCTCCTGATGAGTTCGCACGGTTTCCCACGAACACGGCGACGGGTCGGCCTGGTCGCCGGCGCGGTGGCCCTGATGGTCACCGCGGGCATGATGGTCGCCGGCAACGCCCAGGCCGCGGCCGGCTGCCAAGTGGCGTATGCCGTCCCGTCCCAGTGGCAGGGCGGCTTCACCGCCGACGTGAAGGTCACCAACCTCGGTGACGCGGTCAACGGCTGGAGCCTGAGCTGGGCCTTCCCGTCCGGCCAGCGGGTGACCCAGGCGTGGAACGCCACCGTCACCTCCTCGGGCGACCAGGTCACCGCGAAGAACGTGAGCTACAACGCCGCCATCGGCACGAACGCCTCCGTCTCCTTCGGCTTCAACGGGTCCTGGACGGGCAGCAACACCGCGCCGGCCTCGTTCGCCCTCAACGGCGTCACGTGCACCGGAAGTGTGGGCGGCACGCCGTCCCCGACCCCGACCGTCACCCCGTCCCCGACGCCGACGACATCCCCGTCCACGTCTCCGTCCCCGTCACCCGGCGGTGACGCGGCGGCGACGGTGGCGGCGATGCAG
The DNA here is from genome assembly GCF_040675595.1 of Micromonospora sp. NPDC049580. Taxonomy (NCBI): domain Bacteria; kingdom Bacillati; phylum Actinomycetota; class Actinomycetes; order Micromonosporales; family Micromonosporaceae; genus Micromonospora; species Micromonospora sp. NPDC049580. The sequence goes on along the minus strand of NZ_JBFAPG010000176.1, from coordinate 5,725 downwards.
CCCGGCTGGAACGTGGGCAACACCCTCGACGCCATCCCGGACGAGACCGCATGGGGCAATCCGCTGATCACCCAGGCCATGCTGCACGAGGTACGGGCACAGGGGTACAACAGCATCCGGATCCCGATCACGTGGAGCAACCACCATGGTCCGGCGCCGACGTACACCATCGACCCGGTCTGGTTGAGCCGGGTCCAGCAGGTGGTCGACTGGTCGCTGGCCGAGGGCCTGTACGTGATGATCAACCTCCATCACGACTCCTGGCAGTGGATCAACGGCTACCCGGGCGACCGCACGAACGTGATGAACCGCTACACCGCGCTGTGGACCCAGATCGCCACGAGGTTCCGCGACCACTCGTCGAAGCTCGTCTTCGAGAACATCAACGAACCGCAGTTCACCGGCACCTCGGGCGACGCCCAGAGCGACGAGGTGCTGCGCGAGCTCCACGTCGCGTTCGTCCGCCTCGTCCGCCAGTCCGGCGGGACCAACGCCACCCGACTGCTGGTGCTGCCCACCCTCAACACCAACTCCAACCAGGCTCAGCTCGACGCGCTGGCGACCACGATCGCGCAGCTGAACGACCGCAACATCGCGGCGACCGTCCACTTCTACGGGTGGTGGCCGTTCAGCGTGAACATCGCCGGCGGTACCCGTTACGACACCAACGTCGAGCAGGACATGGTCGACGGCTTCGACCGGGTGCGCAACACCTTCGCGGCGCGGGGTGTACCGGTGATCGTGGGCGAGTGGGGTCTGCTCAGCTACGACTACACCCGACCCGGCATCATCGAACGCGGCGAGCTGCTGAAGTTCTTCGAGGCCGTCGGCTACCAGGCCCGGATCAGGAAGTTCACCACCATGCTCTGGGACGCGGGGTCGTTCCTCAACCGCAACACCCTGCAGTGGCGGGACCCGGGCCTGCTGGCACTGATGAAGACGAGCGTGACCACCAGGTCGGCCACGGCCTCCTCGGATCAGGTCTACGTACGCCGCACCGGCACCATCACCAGCAGGACCCTCACGCTGAACCTGAACGGCGCCTCGTTCCAGGGACTGCGGCAGGGCAGCACCAACCTCGTCAACGGCACCGACTACACGGTCTCCGGGACCACGCTCACCCTGACCAGCTCGGCGCTGACCCGGCTGGTCGGCAACCGCGCCCCCGGTGTGAACGCGACCATCGAGGCCCGCTTCTCGCAGGGCGTGCCGTGGCAGATCAGCATCATCTCCTACGACCCGCCGACCCAGGCCGCCGCCACCGGGACGACCGCCTCCTTCACCATCCCCACCCAGTTCCGAGGTGACCAGCTCGCCACGATGGAGGCCAGGTACGCCGACGGCTCTGCCGCCGGGCCGGCGAACTGGACCACCTACAAGGAGTTCTGGAGCACCTTCCAGCCTGACTACGCGGCGAACACGATCCTGTTGAAGCCCGAGTTCTTCGCCGAGGTCAACGATGGTCCGGTCATTCTCACCTTCCATTTCTGGAGCGGAACGCAGATCACCTACCGGCTGACCAAGTCCGGTGGCACGGTCACCGGCAGCGTCGGCTGACGACGCCTCGGTCGCCGTTCGCACGACGTCCGAGGACCGGCACGGCCGTCCTGCGTGCAGCGCACCGGGGCGGCCGTGCCGGCCTGTTCGGAGGGCCCACGATGACGGTCCGACGCCTTCAAGGCATCGAGGTTGATGGTTTGGGAGCGCTCCCGTAACATACCCGACGCGGCTGTTAACGCTCACCTAACAATGATTCCCACGAATGTGGAGGCCGCCATCCCGTCAGGAGGGTGCTTGATGACCATATTTAGAGCGACCAATGTCGGCCTCGTCTCGGCCGGTGTCGCGTTGCTGGCGTCGGCCACGGTCGTCGTGGCGATGCCGGCCGGTGCCGCCGCAGCGGGCTGCTCGGTGAACTACGCCGTGTCGTCGCAGTGGCAGGGCGGGTTCGGCGCCAACGTGACGATCACGAACCTCGGTGATCCGTTGAGCAGTTGGACGTTGACGTGGTCGTACAGCGCCGGGCAGACGGTGACGCAGTCGTGGAACACGACGTTGACGCAGAGCGGCGCGGCGGTGACCGCGCGCAACGTGAGCTACAACGGGTCGGTCGCGACCAACGGCACGGTGTCGTTCGGCTTCAACGGGTCCTGGACGAGCAGCAACCCGGCCCCGACGAGCTTCGCCCTGAACGGCGTGACCTGCAACGGTGGCACCACGCCGACGCCACCGGTGACCGACACGCCCGCACCGCCGACGACCCCACCGCCCACCACGCCACCGCCCACGACACCGCCGCCCACCACGCCGCCCCCGGGCGGCACGTGTGATCTGCCGTCGTCGTACCGGTGGTCGTCGACCGGCGCGTTGGCGCAGCCGAAGTCGGGATGGGTGTCACTCAAGGACTTCACCGTCGCCCCCTACAACGGACGGCAACTCGTCTACGCCACCACCCACGACACCGGCACCCGGTGGGGCTCGATGAACTTCGGCCTGTTCACCAACTGGTCCGACATGGCCTCCGCCAGCCAGAACACCATGAACAACGCCACCGTCGCCCCCACACTCTTCTACTTCGCCCCCCGCAACATCTGGGTCCTGGCCTACCAGTGGGGCGGCACCGCCTTCTCCTACCGCACCTCCACCGACCCCACCAACCCCAACGGCTGGTCCGCCGCCCAAACCCTGTTCACCGGCAGCATCACCGGCTCCGGCACCGGCCCCATCGACCAAACCCTCATCGCCGACAACACCACCATGTACCTCTTCTTCGCCGGCGACAACGGCAAGATCTACCGCGCCAGCATGCCCATCGGCAACTTCCCCGGCAGCTTCGGCAGCACCTACACCACCATCATGAGCGACTCCACCAACAACCTCTTCGAAGCCGTCCAGGTCTACAAACTCCAAAACCAGAACCGCTACCTCATGCTCGTCGAAGCCATCGGCTCCCAAGGCCGCTACTTCCGCTCCTTCACCGCCACCAGCCTCGCCGGCACCTGGACCCCCCAAGCCGCCACCGAAAGCAACCCCTTCGCCGGCAAAGCCAACAGCGGCGCCACCTGGACCAACGACATCAGCCACGGCGAACTCATCCGCACCACCGCCGACCAAACCTTCACCATCGACCCCTGCAACCTCCAACTCCTCTACCAAGGCCGATCCCCCAACTCCGGCGGCGACTACGGCCTCCTGCCCTACCGCCCCGGCCTCCTCACCCTGCAACGCTGACACCCACCACCTGACGACCCGGGGCGGGCTCGGCACCACGCCGAACCCGCCCCGGGCCGTACGTCCCTCGGCCGCCGCGACGTTCGGGGCGGGTCCAGGCATGCCGGCGCTACCGCTGGTCGCCGTCCAGGTAGCGCAGCACCGCGGTGACCCGGCGGTCGGCCCGGTCGTCCGGCGGGAGCTGGAGTTTCGCGAAGATGCTGCGGATGTGCTTGTGCACCGCGCCGTCGGTGACGAACAGCCGCTCCGCGATCGCCGTGTTGCCGAGCCCCTCGGCCATCAGCCCCAACACCTCACGCTCGCGCGGCGACAGCTCGCCCAGCGCGGTGTCCGGCCGGCGGTTGCGGGCGAGCAACTGCGCCACCACCTCCGGGTCGATCACGCTGCCGCCGTCCGCGACGCGACGCAGCGCGGTGAGGAACTCCTCGACCCGGCCCACCCGTTCCTTCAACAGATAACCGAGCCCGGCGGCGCCGACCGAGAACAGTTCGGTGGCGAACGCCTGCTCCACGTACGCCGACAGGACCAGCACCGCGAGGCCGGGTCTGCGGCGGCGGGCCTCCACCGCTGCCACGATGCCCTCGTCGGTGTGGGTCGGCGGCATCCGTACGTCGACGATCGCCACGTCCGGCGCGTGCTCGTCGACCGCGACCAGGAACTCTCCCGGGGTGCCCGCCGTGGCGACCACGTCCAGCTCCTCCGCCCGCAACAGCAGCGCCAAACCCTCCCGCAACAGCGGGTCGTCCTCGGCGATCACGATCCGCATGGCAGCTCCACGTGCATCCTCGTCGGCCCTCCCGATGGGCTGGTCAGCGTCATTCGCCCGTCGTACGCCTCGACCCGCCGGCGGATGCCGGTGAGCCCGGAGCCGCGTGCCTCGTCGGCGTCGCCGCGCCCGTCGTCCTCGATGGTGACCAGCAGCCGGCCGTGCTCGCGGCGTACGGCGACGTCCACCTGGCTCGCCCCGCTGTGCCGGACCACGTTCGTCAGCGCCTCGGCCACCACGAAGTACGCGGTGGCCTCGACCGACGCCGCGCAGCGGACGGCCACGTCCACCGCGAGCCGGCACGGAACCGCGCAACTGCCGGCCAGGCCCGCCAGCGCCCCGGCGAGGCCCCGGTCGTCCAGCACGGGCGGCAGGATGCCGCGCACCACCGTCCGCAGTTCGCCGAGCGCCTGTTCCGCCGCGTCCTGCGCCTGCCCGAGGATCTCGTCGGCCCGGTCCGGGTCGCGCCGTACCGCCCGGCGCGCGGCGCCAAGCAGCACGTTGACCGCTACCAGCCGATTCTGCGTGCCGTCGTGCAGCGACCGCTCGATGCGGCGCAGCTCCAGGGCGTGGGCATCCAGCGCCGCGGCCCGGGTGGCGGTCAGCGCGGCGACCCGCAGCGACAGGTCGACCCCCGGCGGCGGGGGCAGCAGCCACCGGCCGGGCCAGGACTGGAAGCGGGCCAGCGCCGGACCGAACCCGACCGCGGCGACCAGCCAGCCCACCCCGAGCACCCCGACCACGAGCGCCTCGGACAGCCCGTCGATGCGCCACCAACCGATCCCCGGTGCGCCGGCCTCGGGCGGGACCAGTCGGTACCACAGCGGGAACGTGATGTCCTGGAGGGCGTACAGCGGCAGGGCGAGGCCGACCAGCCCGGACACCAGGCCGGTGATCGAGTGGAGCGTGACCCAGCCGAGCTCCCGGCGGACGAACGGGTCACGCACCGCCTCCCGCAGCTCCTCCGGCACCGGCCCGGGAGCCGGGATCGTCGTGCCCAGACGGGACAGCCGAGCGCGCTCCCGATCGGCCACCGAGCGCACCGTCCGCAACGCGCCGGGCGCCAGCCGCAGACCCACCCCGATCAGGCAGGCCAGTGCCACGACCACCGCCCAGCACAGCGCGCCCATCGCCAGCAGCGCGGTGCCCAGCCCGCCGACGAGGTGTTCGAGGGCGTCGACCGAGGCGCGCACCCGGCCCCGCACGTACGCCATCGCCGCCCACCTCCCGCGCCAACATAGGCCACCGCGAGCACGGCCGGCAGCGTCCGCGGCGGAAAGTACAGCCTGCTGTACCGCCGCTCGTCGAGCTGGCGGGATCGTCCCCGTCGGGGTCGCCCGCCTAGCGTCGATGGTGTCGTCGAACGTCACCGAGGGAGACAGTCATGACCGACCCGTACCGCATCATCGAGGCCCCGGCCGCCGCACCGGAACGGCCCGGCGGCCTGCTACGTCCGCTGCTGTGGCTGGTGCTCTTCGTCAGCGCGGCGATCAACGCGGTGCTCTCGAGCGTGGTGGACAGCCCGTGGATCGGCTCGGTGTTCGGCCTGGTCGCGGTGCTCTGCGCGGCGGCGCTGATCGTCCACCACCGGCGCAACCGCTGACGTCGTCCCGTCGACGGCGCTCGTTTCACGGGCGTCGGGCGAGCCGTCCATCTCGACCACGCCGCTGGTGGGCCGCAGCAGGCCGGCGAGGCACTTCAGCAGGGTGGTCTTGCCACATCCGGACG
>NZ_JBFAPG010000175.1:0-11032 GCF_040675595.1 Micromonospora sp. NPDC049580 | reverse complement strand
CGATCCCGGCCTGACGCCTGGACCAGCCGAGTGACGGCAGCCGAGGCTTGCTTAACTCTAGGCGATCATGAACGCGCGTTGCGTGAGGCGCGGCTGGCCGCCGATCTGGCCCCGACGATGCACAAAGCCCGCCGCATATACGCGGTAGCACTTCTCGCTGGCGGTTGGTCCACGGATGCCGCTGCTGAAGCCGACGAGGCGGCCGGCCTCCTCGTGCCGCCGCCTTCCGGTGCCTGGAACGGTGACAGGTTGCTCGCGTTGGCCTACTGCCACGTGCTGCGCGGCCGAGCCGCCGAGGCGGTTAACGCAGTCTGCGGAGCTCTCAGCGGCTCGGTCCAACCGTACGTGATCTGGGAAGCCACAGTTGAGCTACGCGCCCTGGCAGCCTCCGTCCCAGACACAGCACCTGCCTGCGACCTAGTTTTGCCCGCCTTGCTGGTTTAGGCGGATATCGTCATCGCTACTCTGAGGAAGAAGGACACTGCCATACCGCGAGTTGGCTCGGCCCGCTGGCACCTTCATAGGTGGTCCTGAACGGGTACTCGTCGCATTCAGGCCGCGCTGCCTTTGGCAGGGCGGGTGATTTATAAGCCGACGCAGGCACGCGAACTGCAACGGCCAGCGGATTAGGGTGACTGCGCCCGGTTCGGTTGACTCCTGACCTGTGAGGATGCGTTCCTCGCTGGACGGATGCCTGCCATGCCGAAAGCGTTCCCGCCGGAGTTCCGTCGTGACGTGGTCGCGGTCGCCCGCAAGGGGTGAGGCGCCGATCGCGCAGATCGCTAAGGACTTCGGGATCTCCGAGTCGTGCCTGCACCGTTGGCTCAAGCTCGCTGACATCGAGGACGGGGTCCGACCCGGGGTCACCAGCAGCGAGTCCGCGGAGCTGCAGGAGCTGCGGCGGCGTAACAAGCTGCTGGAGCAGGAGAACGAGATCCTGCATCGGGCAGCGGCGTTCTTCGCCAAGGAAATCGCCCGAAAATGATGTACCCACTGGTCGGTGACCTGGCTGCGGACGGGATCCCCGTCGCGGTGACCTGCCGGGTGCTGGGTTCAGCAAGCAGGCCTACTACGCGTGGAAGACCAGCCCGGTCTCGCAGCGGGTCTGGGACGACTCGCACCTGATCAACGCCGCTCTGGACATCCACGTCGACGATCCGGCGTTCGGCTACCGGTTCATCGCCGACGAACTTCCCGCCCACGGCATCACCGCCGGCCCTAACCGGGTGGCCAGGCTCTGCTCACAGCAGCGCGGCCGGTCCCGCGGAACACGGCGAACCGCGCCAGCGCGTGGTCCTGCTCCAGGGACAAGGCGCCGAAGATCTCGGCGGCCGCCTCGGCCTAGCAGGACCGGCTCGTGAGGTCGAACCGCTCCAGCAGGCAGTCCGCGAGGATCGTGCTGGTCTTGCGGTGGTCGCGGTACCCGTCCGGCGCGGCCGCCAGCGCTTCCCGGCCGGCGTCGATGGCCAGATCGATGTCATCCCGGTTACCCACCGCGCGGAAACGTATCTGCGCGCAGATAGCTAGGTTCGAGAGGTAGATCGCGCGGTGCGGAGAACCCGGACCGGCGAGATCGATCGCTTGCCGGGTCAGCTCGATGGCCTCGTAGAGGTCCGCAATGGCCCCTCGCCTGCCGTGCCGGGTCACCAAACCATCGGCGATAAACCCGAGGTACTCGGCGCGGGCCGCAAGATACTTCGGCACCGTCGCCAGGCGCTGACGGAGGACGGTGATCGCCGCCTCCAGGTCGGCGTCGCCGCGTCTGCGCGCCCCGTACATCAGGGCGGCGGCGCCGACCGTCGGATCGGCGTCTTCGTCCGATACGCCGAACGTCGGCCGCAGCGCAGCCGGAACCAGCTCGGGACTGCGCTCCGCCATCATCCGGAACGCCTCGACGACGTGGTCTGGGGCAACGCCCTCGGCTCCCTCGATCCGGTGACGATGCCACTCGAGTCGTGCTGTGGCGCCGAGGGCGCGCAGCGTCACCCCGTCGGGATCGTTCAGGAGATCGAGCGCCTGACCGAGAAGGGCGTCGTCCAGCACACCGGAATCATCGCCGTCGCGCTCGAACCGCAGGATCGCGTCCTCGATACGCTCGAGCAGGTCCGGTGCGGACGAATCTTCCATCAGACGCATGCTTCCGCATCCCAATGGACCCGCAGTACATCGTTCAGGTCTTGACAGGAGGGCGTCCCCCGTCGGTGAGCGCCCTCGGGGACCTATTAGCGATACGTGATGTCGCTGCGGTTGACCTTGCAGTTGCGGTCGTTCCAGCCCTCGCCGAGTTACTTGGGCTCGCTGCCCTTCGCGTGATTTGCACCGGCAGCGGCTGGACCCGGCGCGCCATGGACGTGCTTCCAGTCGTGATCATCTGTGTACCTCCGCGTGTAGTGGGTCTCCCAGTAGTAATCAACGAAAGATCAACCCCAGCGCTAGTTAAGAGTTGTGCTGCGGGTGTCGGTCAGCACCCGGCGCCTGGAAGTCGTGACCGGCGCTGTCGTTGTTTGGGCCGGAAGTTACTGGGAGGCCAGGAGCACATCGCGCTCCCGCGCCTCCTCGCCTATGCGACTCACGCTAACCAGGAGCACTCCGCCCGAGCAGCCGTTCCGTGCGACCCGCTTCCGCCGGGCAACGTGCTGGAGCCGAAGGTGGACACGCGGGACTCCGGTTACCGGCGGGCGGCCTTCGGCATCCGTGCCGGCGCGGTCATCGCGGCGAGCAGCTCGAAGGCGGCCTCTTACTTGAACTATCGAAAATGATCTCTATGGGCCCGTTCCGTAACGGTCTGTGATCGTCCTCGCAGATGAGTCACTGGATCAGAGCTGCTCGTGCAACTCCTGAATGGCGCGGAGGATGGAGGTCATCAGCATGACCGCAACGAGGCTGTTGCCTGCCGTGTAGTGGCCGACATCGGCCTGGTGGACGGTGACGTGGCGGCTGAGCTCTGTGGGCGCTGGCGTGCCCCAGCTGGGGAACCACGCCGCGTAGAACGGCCCGATAGCGGCCAGCGCGGTCCTGAGCCGGAGCTCAGCCACCGACAGATCGCCCCAGTCGTCGATCTTCACGGCGTTCTTGACCTTCTTGTAGTCCCGGTCGATCGCTCGAGACACGACCGTTTCGGTGACTACCACGGCGAGCGACTGGGCGGCCTCGTCGTGCCCATCCGCGAACGCATTGATGACGTTGCTGGCGAGCGGAAGTTGGCTCACCAGCTCGCCGTCGCTGATCTTGGCAAGAACGTCCCGGCAGTCCTGGATGATGTCGTCGCGGTGTGCCAGCAGGACCTTGATCCGCTCATCTCGGTTTGCCGCCTGGAGGACCTGTCGGACGATCTCCTTCCGTGGCACCCAGACCAGCGGGATCCCCTCGTCCTGGACGATGGAGAACACCTTCTCGATGAGATCCGGGTCGCCCATCGGCCAGTTCGGGGGCAGCTTGGCGATGAGCCTGTCGATGACGGCCCCGACGCCTGTCATGTCAGGCAGGGTGATCTTCGGAAGGTTGGCGAGGCTCTTCTGGAGGTTGATGAGCATGGGCTCCATGGCCTTGCTGACGGCCGCCACTTGGGCTGACATCTGGGTTGCGGCGTTGAGGAGTCCAGGGGAAACGAGCTTGCTGTAGTCGGGCCACTTCGCGACTGCCCTGGCCATGGCTTCGATGAACTCCGGGGTCAGGTCCTCCGGACCTGGAGGACGACCCCGCTTCCATCCCTGGCGGGTAGGGGAATCCGCTGGATCGTCATCAGCCCGGCGAGGTGCCGGCTCCTCCTGCGGGTCGGGCGTCTCAACGTCGTCAGGCCGGTCAGTCATCGGTGCGTATCCCCTCGTTCTTCTTGATCGTGAGCGACGTGCTGGTCCGGCCCGCAACGGGTCGATAGTCCGGCATGCCCAGGTGGGTGGTTCGCTGGTTTGCCGCAAGCTGCTGCAGGGCGGCGAGCTTCTGCTCGGCGGCCGTGCGACTGACCTGCAGCCCCGCGATCTCGCCGAGCCACCCATGTTCGCGTGCCTCGGCGATCCGGGCATCTAGATTTTGAAGGATCGACTCGAGCCTGGGCGCTTGGGCAGGATCGGGGCGAAGCGCTGGGCAGCGGATGCAGGTGCTCGTGGACGCAGGGGGTGCCGAAGTCCCGGGTGCAGACGCCGAATTCCACCTTGCGCAGCTCGAAGTGGCCGAGGGACTCGGTCCACTCTTCCGGGGTCAGGTCGCGGTACTCCTCGCTGGGGCGTAGGGCTCGCCAGCGGGCGATGAAGACCCGATGGTGGGTGACGGCGTCCTTGGGATAGATCGCGGCGTAACCCATGATGGTGCTGAGGTTGAAGTGGCCGACGATCTTGGCGGTGATCTGCGGCGGGAGTCCGGTGCGGATGGCGTCGGTGGCGAAGATCCTCCGGAATCGTGCGGGGTGAAGCGCATCGGGAAGCCGGTGGTGTCGGTCAGGCCGCTGTGGGTCAGCCCGTTGTCGATGGCCTTGGAGATGAAGTTGCGGCTGACCGTGGCGTTCACGCCGTAGCGGAGCGCTGGAACAGGAACGGCATCAGTGGGCTTGGCGTGTGTTCGTGGTTGTCGTAGCGGGACACCAGGGGCAGTGCGGCTGAGCCGCGCCGGACCCGATGGATGATCGAGGCCAGGACGTCACCAAGTTCGGGAGAGATCAGCAGGAGCCGCTTGGTGTCGGTCTTTGACGGGGCGACCTGGAGCATCGGGACGACCTCTCCGGTCGTCGGCAGGGTGTAGGCGACGAAGCTGTGGTGGGTGAGCTCCTGGAGTTCCTCGATGCGGATGCCGGTGTGCCGTAACACCTCGACGGTGGCCCCGCCCCAGAACGCGTTGTTTTCCTCGTAGGTCAGGTCGCGGCGCCGGGCCCGCGATCTTGAGCTGGACGGGGACAGTACGCATTCTTCGTTCGGCATCGAGGCGCAGGGGCCTCTGCTTCATGTCGATCATGTCGGCTGCCTGCGGCGCACGCACTTAGGACATCTTCCAGTGGCTATAACCCCGAACCGCAAGGTAGGTCCGGACAAACGGATTCGCTGGCGTCTGGACCTACCTTGCGAGTCGCTGGTCAGCGCCTTGATCAACTGCAAACTAGAACCGGACGCGACACATGCCGTCTCGCCGACGTCGAATGCGAGTGGGCAACGCGGAAGGCGCGGCCGACGGTCGGACGACCTGTGCGACCGCGCGGCATCGGCGTGGTGGCGAGTGCGAGGCGGTGGTGGGTCAGGGTCAGATCCTGCCCAGGACGTGGGTCACGTACGTGTACAGGGCGTGGTGGGCGGCGCCGTCGAAGGCGTGCCGGATGTAGCGGCCGGTGGTGCCGGTGGCGTGACCGAGGATCCGGGCGATGACCGTTTGGGGTACGCCGGCGGCTTCGAGGGCGGTGGCGAGGCCGGCCCGCAGGCTGTGCCCGGCCAGGGTGTCGACCACCTCGGGCGGCTGACCGGCGTCGCGGGCGGCCTGCTTCACGGTCTCGGCGACGTACCGGTCGCTCAACGCCGTGGCGCGGACCCGGGCGCCGACGCTGATGCCGGACAGCACCGGGATCGCGCCGGTGCGGCGGCGGCCGGGCCGGTGCAGGTGTTCGCGGCGGCCGGCGGCGTCGAGCCAGGCGACGGTGGTGCGCACCGGGCAGATCGCGGCCAGCTCGGCGGGGGCTTCCGGTAGGTCGACGTGGCGGCCGCGACCGGTCTGGTCGGCCTTGGATCGGGCGATGAGTAGCCGCAGTCCTTCCTGGACCGGCTGCAGGTGGTCCACCGGCAAGCCGGCCAGTTCCTCGCGGCGCAGGCCGGCGAAGAAGCCGAGGCTGAGCAGGCACCGGTCGCGCAGCGCGGCCAGGTGCTCGCGTCGCTGCTCCAGCGGCGCATCGGGGTCGGGCGGCGGCCCGGTGGGGCGGGTGGCGAGCATGGCGGCCAGCAGCGGCAGCGTGACCGCGGCCTTGCCCTCCACGGGCCGGCCGTGCAGGCGGCGCACCCCGTCGCGGATGCGGCGGAACCGGGGATCGTCGGTGGGGGGCAGCAGCCCGGCGGCGAGGTGCCGGTCGCGGATCGCGGCCAGCCGGCCGTCCTGGGTGGAGATGGCCAGGTCGTCGCGCACCATCTGGGCCAGGTACAGGGCGACGACCTCAATCGGGGTGGGCGGGCCGGGGTCGAAGCCGAACCGGGCGCACCAGCTGAGCAGGGCGTCCCAGCCGGCGTCGTACTTGCGGATGGTGCCGGCGGCGCGGGATGCCTCGGCGAACCGGGCGACGTCGGCGGCGAGGTCGTGCAGCAGACCGACGTCGGCCACGGCCGCCGGCTGGTGGGTGGCCAGCCACCTGGTGAGATCGATCCGGCCGGGCACGGCGGGGGCGTCGACGAGCTCGCCGTGCAGCACGTCGGTCGGCTGCCGGACGGCGGGCAGCCGGTCCACGCTCACGCCGCCGCCCCAACGGCCGCCAGGAGGCGGTAGTCGATGGCGGTCACGCCGGCGGGCAGCCCGGTGGCCGGGCGGGCGAGCAGCGCCGGCGCGCCGAGGTGCCCGGCCAGGGCGAGGACCCCCCGTTCGGCCGGGCAGCCCACGCCGGCGGTGCGCAGCGCGAAGTCCCGCACGACCAGGGCGGCCCGATCGGCGTCGGCGGGGCGGTAGTTGCGTACCCCGAGCGCGTCCAGGGCCGTCAGGATGGCCTGGAAGCTGCCGGGCCGGTCGGGCTGCGGTTCGGCGGGCAGCCCGGCGGCGTGCGCGGCGGCGATGAGGTCGTCGGTGACCGCGTCGGTCAGCTGCAGCCGGGGCACCAGCGGAATCACCGCGTCGGCCGCCGGTTCGCCGTCGAGCACCGCGGTGAGCACCGCGGTGTCGACCAGGACGGGCCCGCCGGCCGGCAGGGCGGCCGAGGCGGGGCCGTCTGCGGCCGGTGGGACAGCGGCCCGGCCGGTGGTGTGACCGGTGAGCGCGGCGGTCAGGGTCGGGTAGCGGCCGGCCAGCCGCAGGGCCTCGGCGAGGTCGCGGCGCAGGCGGGCCAGCGCGGCGGCCGGGGTGGCCAGGACGAGTTCGCCCGGGGCCGCGCCGGACAGCACGACGACGGCGCCGGGATGCAGACCGGCCGCGTCGGCGAGTCCGGCCGGCAGGCGTACCCGGCGCCGGTTGTCCACGGTGGCCGGGGTCATGAGGTCGGTGCTGGCGGTGGGGGTCACGGCGTCTCCGGGCGGGTGTCGGTGGCGGCGAGCATGTCCTAGGAGCGAGCGTCAGGTCCGGCACGTGCGGGGGCCGCACACCGCGCGAGGCACGGCGGCCGACGCCGGGGCGCATATGGTCGGTGTTCCCGTCCCCTCGGACGCGGGGCGGCGGGCGAGCTCCGGGGCCGGTCAAGCTTGCGGGGCCTGGCGAACACATTAGACGTACCCGGCGACGTCGGGGGCACCGCCGTATCGGTGGGAGTGGCGGGGCCTCACGGGGTCGATCGCGACGACAGCCCCCGCCCGTTTGGGCCGGGGCGGGGCATACCCGCGAGTAACATCCGGGAATCTTCCGTTCCCGGACCTAACTGCCGCCACGGCCCTACTCGGGATGCGACCCCCGCCGACGCCCTCCAGCGAGCGGTTCCCGCCACCGATGGCGCGAATCTCCGACAGCCGCAGGGGATGATGCCCCTGCTGAGTTGGAAAACCGCTCGCCCCTAGGTACGGTGTTCATCGAGAGGTCGAGTAAGGACACATCCCCGAGGAGGGGCAATGGCACGAGGCGGCGAACCCCGATACACCCTCGCCCAGTACGCCCGGCGCGTCGGCATCAGCGACAGCCGCGCCCGCGCCCTGCTGAGCGCGGAGCGACTGGCCGAGCCCGACGGACACGACCCGGACCGGCGGCCGTACTGGCACGCCCGCACCATCGACAGCTGGTGCCGACGCACACAGCGGCCGGTGCCCGAAGACGCCGACTGGCCGCTCGGCTGGGAGCCCGCCGACGCGCCTGTGCCGATCATCGACCGACGCGACCTGGTGGTGCAGGGACACGACCCGCAGACCGTGTCGGTCATCGTCTACGACACCCCGCGTGGCCACGTCGTGCACGTCATGCGGCACAACGACTTCGGGCTCAGCTCCGAAGTGGCCGCCCGGGTCGCCGCCGAGGTGCTGCACCCGGTCTTCTGGGCCGACGCCGTGGTGCTCGTACCCGAGGCGATCCTGTTCGGCATGGACGAGGAGCACCACAGCATCGAGGCGTTCCGGCTGCGGGCGCCGCACACCGAGGCGGCCGCCGTCGGCTGGCTGCCCCGGTTCCTCACCGGCTCGGCCCCGGCCGGGGAGCAGCCGGCGCAGGTGGATCCCCGCACCGTGCAGACCACCTACCTCGGCTACGTCGACGCCAGCGAGATCCAGGAGGTCCTCGGCCGGCCGGTGCCGCTGTGGTACTACCGGACCTGCACCCCCGACGCGGTCCGGCTCATGCAGGCCTACGGCGACTCCGGCACGGTCGCCGTCCCCGACACCACCACCACCTGGCCCGCCACCCGCGACCGGGTGGCCGCCGCCATCGACGCGCAGATGCACCAGCGGTATCCGCATGCCTTCGGCCTGCTCGCCGCCGAGGCCGCGCAGACCCTGCGCGAGGAGCAGACCCGTCACCGCACCAGCCGCGACCGCGGTGACGGCTGGTACATCGTGGCCCGCCCGGCCCGCCCGGCCTGGCCCAGCATCGACGTCGAGCACCAGGTGAGCATCGCCGTCGCGGCACCCCCCGACCCCGAGGGCGTGGCCACCGAGCTGCCGGCGCTGCGGGAGGAGGAGGCCGGCCTGCCCTGGCACTCGCCAGCGTCCGACGCGCTGTGGCACACCGCCCGCCTCGCCGGGGTGGCCCTGCACCGCAGTCATCCCGAGGTCGTCTTCGCCGCGCCGACACGCTACACGGTCAGCGGCGACGGACCGGTGCTCGACCAGTGGCGCAAGACCCTCCAACCGCTCGGTGATGCCGAACGCGACCAGCTGCTCGCTGCGCCGACGCGCCGGCTCGCCCGGCTGCTGGTGCTGGAGACCAACATCGACACCATCCGCGAGCACCGCCTGATCGAGCGCGCGGTCGCCGAGGCGGCCGGGCTCTACCGGGACCCCGCCGGCCGGCTCGTCGTCGAAGACGCCGACCCCGCCCCCGACGAGAGGTCATACCGCGTCGAGTGGCCCACCAACATGCCCGACGGGTGGGGCGAGCACACCGTCATCGCCAGCGACGGCGGCCGCCCGGCGGCCGTGTTCGCCCTGACCCCGCGCCCCGACGGCCGCATGCAGGTCGACCCGCTGCCCAACCCCGGCAGCGAGCCCGGCTACACCTGGGGCTACTCCGGCAGCGGCCCCCGCGCCCTGTACCGGGCACTGGTGCGCTGTGCACTGCGGGACTGGACCGCCGACCTCGACCAGGGCAACTGGCTGTTCGCCCTGACCAAAGCCTGGCGACAGCCGGAGGGCAGCCCCCTGTGGAACTTCATCCTCACGCACCAAGGGGCGCTGCGTCTGCCATGGCCCCAGGTCATCGAATGGGCCCAGCACGACCTCAAGACGCTGACCGACCGCAGAGCGGCGGGTCACACGCCCGCACAGCCGTAGGGCGGGCCTAGGCGCCTCCTGGCGTGCAAGATCGTCACGCCCGGGGGCGCTCCCCCGGTGGTCGACGCGATGCGGTCGCTCGCCTTGCCGTCGCCAGCTCGCACCGGCTGCCTCAGGGCCACAGGGCAAATCCTCGATGCCGGTTCACGCCCCACCCGGCGGCGCCCTCCTACCTTCCCTGAGTTGGGGCGGCGCGTCGACGAGCAGCTGCTCGAGGCGGGTCCGCCGCTCTGACAGCGGCAGATCCAGGAGGACCTGGTCGCCGGCGTCCGCAGCAGGTCAAACAACACGAAGTAGGGGCACTCCCGGGCCAGCCGCAGTAGACCGCGGCGAGCGGTGGTCCCGTGCTGCAGCTGAGCGAAGTTGGTCCGCCCGCCCTCGAACACGATCAGCTCACCGTTGAGCACGACGCGCGGCACGGCGGCCCGGACGGCGTGGGTAATGTCGGGAAGTAAGGGGTGAGGTTTCGGGCTGCCCTTGACTGGACGTACACCCCCGTCGGTCTCGCGGAGCACTATCGCCCTGAACCCGTGCCACTTCGGCTCGTGGATGAGATCGGGGCCCTCGGGCACCTGGCTGACGGGCGTGGCGAGCATCGGCGCGACCGGCGCAGCAAAGGGTCCGCCGTCGCCCGGCCCGACGCCGGGCCGGGCTCCCCGCCCGCGCCGGGGGTGACCACTCCTCACCTTCGCATCGTGGGGGAGAGGCGACCGGGTAGGGGCGAAGATCAGCGACAGCGAAAGCATGTCCGGTCAGCCAGGTGGAGGATCGCCGCGGCGGCTCACAGGTCGTCGTCGGCGAAGGTCAACCCGAGCGCGCGGGCTCTCGCATTCTGCCGCGCGGTTCGCCGGATGATCTCGTCCCACACCGGTTCACCAGCGGCGATCGCCGTGGCGATCCATCCACCCGCTCCCTTGGGGTCATTGGTGCAGTGGTAGCAGCCGCAGTCGATCCCAGCTTTGATTCGCCGCTCGCGGTGGATGCGCCCCTTGGCGACGAACCGGTCCATCTCCCACGGGTCGACGCCGGCGTAGGTCAGATAAGCGCGGGCAGATTCAATCCACGTCCTCGGCTGCAGCATCGCGTTGCCGTGGAGCTCGACCAAGCCGAGAAACCCGTTGCAGCCGGCGCACAACAATCCCCGTACGCACCGGCCGCACGAATCACGGCCCGGGCAGCACAAGTGATCATGGTCGACTGAAAGGGGCACCAACCCGACCGGGTGGCGCCACGCCGACGTGCCGCAGACTCCGCACCCGCCGCCCTGCGCCCGCAGCAACTCCCGGAACCGAGCGGCAGTGATGCGGTGCCGCTGCAACGCCTTCTTCGGCGTGTCCAGGCAGCACACATCGAAGGTGCGGTGAGGGGCAACCAACCCGAGTAGGCGGGCGTCGACAAGGGCCACACGCCGGATTCTGGCAGTGGAGGTGGCCGCTGCCGCGCCTCGGCGCGCCGCGGCG
>NZ_JBFAPG010000174.1:0-11045 GCF_040675595.1 Micromonospora sp. NPDC049580 | reverse complement strand
GGCGAGCGGCGCCGGCCCTCCGCGCGCCTGGGCCACGATGGCGCTCGGTTCCTTCCGACGCCTTGACGAACATTTTCATCGATCAGTCTCACTCTTGCGGGGTCGCATCGACTGCTGCCACGATGACCGTCAATGCCTTCCGTCCCGAAGGAGTGGTCCTCATGGCGGTCTCCCGCCGCAGGTTCGTCACGTCAGTGCTGGCCGGGTCCGCCCTCGCCGCCACCTCGACCACCGAGCTGCTCACCACCCTCGCCAACCCGGCGTACGCCGCCAGCCCGGTAGGCGACGTGGTCGGCAAGGTGACGGTCGGCTACCAGGGCTGGTTCAGCGCTCCCGGCGACTCCGCGCCCATCGGCGGCTGGTGGCACTGGAGCCGCGACCGCTTCCAGCCGCCGTCGCCGTCCAACACCACAATCGTTTCCTGGCCGGACATGCGCGAGTACACGCGCAGCTATCCCACCGCGTACCCCAACCTCGGCAACGGCTCGCCGGCCACCCTCTTCTCCTCCTACGACCAGCAGACCGTGGACACCCACTTTCGCTGGATGCAGGAGTACGGCTGTGACACCGCCGCCCTGCAACGGTTCAACCCGACGGGCGACGAGGGGCCGACCCGCGACGCGATGACGCAGAAGGTCCGCGCGGCGGCCGAGCGCTACGGCCGCAAGTTCTACATCATGTACGACGTCACCGACTGGCTGACCATGCAGACGGACATCAAGACCGACTGGACGACGAAGATGTCCGCGCACACCGCGTCGGGCGCGTACGCCCGCCAGAACGGCAAGCCGGTCGTCTGCATCTGGGGCTTCGGCTTCAGCGAATCCAGCCGGCCCTTCACCCCCGGGCCGTGCCTGGAGGTCGTCAACTGGTTCAAGGCGCAGGGCTGCTACGTCATCGGTGGCGTGCCCACCTGGTGGCGGCAGGGCATCGAGGACTCCCGCGCCGGCTTCCTCGACGTCTACCACGCGTTCCACGCGATCTCGCCCTGGATGGTCTACCGGGCCAGGACGGTGGAGGAGCTCGACTCGTACTACAACAACGTCAACGTCGGCGACATGGCCGACTGCGCTGCGCGCGGCATCGACTACCTGCCCTGCGTGATGCCCGGCGACCTCGCCGGTGGGCACCGCAAGCACGGCGACTTCTACTGGCGGCACATCTACAACATGGTCCGGCTCGGCTCCCAGGGCCTCTACGTGTCCATGTTCGACGAGTACAACGAGGGCAACCAGATCGCCAAGACGTCCGAGACCCAGGCCACCACCCCGGCCGGCGCGAACATCCGCGCCCTGGACGAGGACGGCGTCGCCTGCTCCTCCGACTACTACCTGCGCATCACCGCCGACGGCGGCCGGATGCTCAAGGGGCACCTCGCGCTCACCGCCGTACGCCCGACGTCGCCGACGCTCGGCACCCCGCCGCCGGCCAGCGGAAACCTGGCCGCGGGCCGGTCCACCTCGGCGAGCAGCCAGAACGGCCCCTTCGTCGCGTCGAACGCGGTGGACTCCGACGCCGGCACCTACTGGGAGAGCGGCGGCGGCTCGTTCCCGCACTGGTGGCAGGTCGACCTCGGGGCCAGCCACCAGGTCAACAAACTCGTGCTGCGGCTGCCCGCAAGCTGGGGGGCGCGCACCCAGACCATCACCGTGCAGGGCAGCGTCGACGGCAGCTCCTTCTCGACGATCGCCGGGGCCTCCGCGTTCGCCTTCGACCCGGCGACCGGCAACACCGTGACCCGCACGCTGACGACCACCACGGCCCGCCACATCCGGCTGAGCATCGCCGGCAACACCGGCTGGCCGGCGGGCCAGCTCGCCCAGGTCGAGGTGTACGCCGCCAGCGGCACCACGGACAACCCACCGACCGCGCCGAGCGGCCTCACGGTGACCGGCCGGACGGCGAGCAGCGTGTCCCTGGCCTGGACGGCGTCGACCGACGACAACGGCGTGACCGGCTACCAGGTACGCCAGGGCGGCACCGTGGTCAGCACGGTCACGGACACCACCGCGACCGTGAGCGGGCTCAACGCGTCCACCTCGTACACTTTCACCGTCACCGCGCGCGACGCCGCCGGCAACACCTCCGCCGCGTCGAACGCGGTCACCGTCACCACCGACGCCCCGGCCAACGCCGACCTCGCCCGCGGCCGGTCCACAAGCGAGAGCAGCCACGTCCAGAGCTACGGCTCGGGCAACGTGGTCGACGGCGACGCGAACAGCTACTGGGAGAGCGCCAACAACGCCTTCCCGCAGTGGGTGCAGGTCGACCTGGGCGCGACGCGCACGGTCGGGCGGGTGGTGCTGAAACTGCCGCCTTCGTCGGCCTGGGCGACCCGGGCGCAGACCCTTGCCGTCGCGGGGAGCGCCGACGGGGGCAGCTTCGGCACGCTCGTCGGCTCGGCGGCGCGCACCTTCGACCCGTCGACGGGTAACCAGGTGAGCCTCTCGTTCACCGCCACGCAGACCCGCTACGTACGGATCACCGTCACCGGTAACACCGGCTGGCCGGCCGGGCAACTGGCGGCACTGGAGGTGTACGCGAGCTGACCGGACGTGGGGCGGCCGCCGGACGCCGACCGGCGGCCGCTCATCCGGAAATAGCTCACGCGTGAGCTCAGAATTGAGCATCCGGTCGATGAGCTCTCGCCTTCGGCGTACGTCGCGTTGCGAGGCGTCACGCTATTCGGGGAAGTTCTGAATACGTCCTCGCCTACGTCGAGACGACCGGATCCGAGTTGACGGCCCTCCCATTGTCGCCTTGGCGTCGACCTGGCATTTATTGTCACAAATCGGTACTGAGCAGCACTTTCGGGGTAGCCGGGGCAGCTCGAACGAGCATGCAGGTCCGGCCGCGCCCAACTTTCCCACCATCGGCAGCACGTTCCGCCGCCCAAAGGCGATGGCGCCTAGCGACCACGACCCAACCGTCGGCAAGGGGGCACCTTTCGGTGGGGCGATCAACAACGTAAGCCCAGCGAAGCTACGTATCGACGATGAACTTGGTGATCGAACGTGGATGGAGGCGGACCGTTGCCGCGGCGCCCCTATGGTCAGATCCTGACTGGCTGGCCACCAGTCAGCGTTGTCATGGGACTCAATGGTGCCGAAACGTACCTTAAGCACCCATCTCTCTAGCCGCATTGCTTGGAGCAGTTCCGGCGTCTATGTTGGAAGGTTAACCCGTGAACGTTGTTGAGGATGGGTGTTAGCATGCTGGCCGGGATTCCCTCCTGCGTGAAGAGGTCATACAATGACTCAGAATTCACTAGCCCCGATTGAGGATCGCGTTACGCGCCTAAGGTCTATATTCGACACCTCCGCCGTTGTAGGACGTTCTGTTAATAGCAACGACATTGTGCAGTACTACGAGCAAAGTGCAATAGGGTACACCTTTTTGCATTCGCGGGACGGCGCTATCCATATGGCCCTCAATCCTGAAGGTGTCTACGATCCGACCGGATGCCAGCGGCAATCCGACCTAATTGCGGACGTGATGGCGGACAGCATTCCCGACCAGGTTCTTGAGATGGGTTGCGGTAAAGGCTACAACTTGAAGCTGCTGGCTCACAAATGGCCTGAGGCGGACCTGCTTGGTATTGACCTAACCAAGGCGCACGTGTTGGCTGCTCGTCGCGAATTGCGCGGGCTCACCAACACCTACGCAGACCAAGGAGACTTCTCCGACAGCCAACTCCCTGCTTCTTCGTTCAACCTAATTTACGCCGTAGAAAGCCTATGCCACGCCGAGAATCCGTCGAAGGTTTTGCAAGAAGCAAGAAGATTGGCCCGAAAAGAAGCGTTTCTTATCGTTGTTGATGCTTGGCGGACTGATTTGCTGAAAAGCGTGGCCGCTGAGAAGGCTGAAGCTGCTCGGTTGACAGAGAAGGCTATGGCGATCGGGCACGAAAAAACGCAGACTGAGTGGATAAAGGCTGCACGAGACGCAGGCTGGCGCCACGTGGAAACAATCTCGCTCAGTTCGGAAGTAATGCCAAACCTAGTGCGATTCGAAGCGATGTCAGAACGCTTCTTGAAACATCGAATAATTGCACGCACGGCCGTCAAGCTATTTCGTAGCAGGCTCTTTGAGAATGCAATTGCAGGCTATCTAATGGCGCAGTCAATTCGTGAAGGTTTGCATACGTACGATATGATTGTTTTGCAGGCGGCTCGATCGCAACGAAAGCGCCTTTCTCCTTAGTCGCAGTATGGGGAGCCCATGGCAAACGCGCCCGGACGCAGCACGCCTGATCAATTGCGCCGTGTAAACAATAGGCTTTGGCTGAATTCCCCATACCTGGCACCGGCCCTTGGGAAAATAAAGTTCACACTGCTGGCGGCCGCCGTTATCTATACACCAGGCTTAGTCGCAAGCTTTGCGCTGGGCTTCGGCCGGACCTACTTGGTATCTCCGGCATTCATATTAGGTGCCGTGGGTACGGGCTGGGTTGCTGGGTCGATCCGCACTCAAGCCAGGAGTATTGACCAGCTCTACGATGGATTATCCACCTCCTTCGGCATTCCTCGTTCGATGTACCTAAAGCTGCTCAGGGAAAATTTTGATCGGATATTCAACTGGCGTGGCCATGTGTTGTTCGCCGCAGCTATCTGGCTGGAGCTCCTGGTTGCTGCATATATCAGTTTCTTTAAGCATCCGCTCTACGTAAATGGTGAGCTGCAGTCCTCCCTTAGGCCTTGGGTCTTCACCGTCGATTGGTATTCACGGGAGCACATTTTCTTCAAATTCGGGGTAATCCTCTACTTCGCCGCATGGATTGGTTGCGCCCTGGGTGTTACTCTATGGCTCTTTATCCAGGATCTCCGCCTGCTGCGTGCTCTTTCGGAGCTTCCTGTACCACCAGTTCCGGAGTCTCTGAGGGCTCGTTTACGGTCAATTGCAGATTTCCATGTGGGGGTAGCAGTCGACTGGTCCATAGGCGCGATCTTATTCGTCATCATGTTTTCGAAGACTCCAGATTATCTCTCAATCGCTGTCATCCTTATGTTGATTCTGGCAGGCTCGGCCATCCTGGTTTACCCCCAACTGCTTTTCGCGCGGATTATCAGAAATTCACATGAGAGATCCTGCAGGATGGCAATTGCGATCTATGCGAGATCCAGGAAGGCGACCCATCGGATCACGGACGAACAAAGATTGCAGATCCTCACCGGATTAGCAGAGATCTCTGTCAGGCCGCGCTTCTGGGTTTACAGCGCCAACGAGCTGGTCCAGTGGAGTCTTGCCCAAGCGGTTGCGATTGCGGCGCTTGCTGCTCAAATCTACAGTAACCGCTAGGTTGTCGATCTGACTCACCTCACACGACGTCCGACGGGCGCGGCCTTGGTGACCCTCGTCGACAAGGGCTACGAGGCCCGGCGCGGGGGAGCGCGCGGTCGGCGGCCTGATTCGGCGCTGATGCGCCACCCGGGCAACGACAGCGAGAACAGTGAGTAACCAGTGAGCTTGGAAAAGTCTCAATATCGTCTGATGCCACGCCGCGCCATCACAGTCCTGCAAGGATGACGATCGGTCGGTGGATCACGTGGAGTTCTCTCAGCGGACTTCGTGGCGCTCGTGCGCCTTGGTCGCGGCGAATGTACGGTCCAAAGTGGTATCTGCTGACAGTGCGCGTTGCATGCCATCATCGTCGGAGGGTAGCGATGTCCGAATTTGTCTCGCCTTTCGCGGAACGACTCAGGAGCCTGATCAAGAGTCGCGGACTCAGCTATCGCGTGCTGGCGGCAAGAACCTACTACAGCAAGAGCTACCTCCACGACCTCGCTTGGGGTCGGAAGGCGCCGACCTTGAATGCTGCCCAGCGTTTGGACACTGCTTTGAAGGCGGGCGGCGTGCTAGGTGCTCTTGCCGTGGTCCCCGGCGCTGAGAGGAAATGGGCTGTCACCGATGGAATGCGGTGCGATGCGGAACAGCTCGCCAACCTGCTCGTAACGCAGACGCCCACGACCGAGAACGCTGCCGCGCTGGCCCATCAGTGGCTGATCACCGAGCCACCGCAGCGATACGAGCTGAGCGCGGGCCGGCGTGTCGGGGACGAAACGGTGGCTCGGATCGAGGACCGGGTTCGTCAGCTCCGACGGCTGGACGACCACGTGGGCGGTGCAGAAACCTACGAGATGGTCTCCGCCGAGTTGGCCGCCACCGCTGATCTGCTTCGTGAGGGCAGCTATCGGGAGGCAGCTCTCCGCAGACTGCTCATCGTCATCGCTGACCTGTGTCAGTTGGCGGGCTTCGTCGCCGAAGACTCCGGCCGGGTCGCTGCGGCACGCCAGCACTATCTGACGGGGATGCGGGCTGCGCACGCCGGTGGCGATACTGCCAGCGCTGCCAACTGCCTCAGCAGCTTGTCCTACCTCGAGGCGAATCTGGGCGACCGACGCGTCGCCGTCACGCTGGCTCGTTCCGCGAACGTCGGTGGCCGGCAGGCGGCCGAGACGACCGGCCAAGCTCTGCTGCTGGAGCGTGTTGCCTGGGCGCACGCACGTATGGGTGAGGCGAACCTTGCCGAGCGTGCGCTCGGGGATGTCGGTGAGATCCACCAGCACTGTGACCTGCGCGAAGCACCTTCATGGGCTTACTGGTTAACCCCGGACGAGGTCCAGGTCATGGCGGGGCGGGTGTGGACCGAATTGCGCCGACCGCTCAGAGCGGTGCCCATCTTGGAAGACGCGGTCCTTCGCTACGGCGACGACTCGCCCCGCGAGACCTCCTTGTATCTCAGTTGGCTCACGGAGGCGCTGCTGCAAGCCGGAGAGGTTGAGCACGCAATCGCCGTGGCAGAACGCTCCCTGGCTCTGGCGCGCTCGGCGCGGTCGCAACGTGCTGTCGACCGCATCGCCGAACTGCGTCACCTGATCGCCGCCGCAGCGGGCAGAACGCGCGTTGCCGACGAGTTCCTGGAGCTGTCCGTCGACCTGTCCGCTGCCGCAGGCGGACACCTAGAAGGACGGTAGCGGACGCGATCCGACTGGATCGCAACCGATGATCGTCACAGGCTGTCACCTAGGCATCGCTGAATGGCCCGTTCGAAGGTCAGGGCGAGCCGGGTGCGGCGACCAACGCTTTCACGCGCACGTCGCACCTCGACCCGTGAGGTGGGGAATGAGCGGCAGGCACGATGGGCACGGCGACGAGATGGCGAGCAAGGGTGAACAGGCTGAGGCGGCCGAGCGGGAGGCTGCCAAGCAGCGCCTCCTGGATCAGGCCGAGGCGGAGCGCGTACCCCTCGACGACACGACCCGAGCGCTCCCGGACCGGCGGTGGCGGCGTGACCAGCGATGACCTGCCGATCGGCCGACGCGTGGCGAGCTGGCGGGTGCGGCGGTCAATGACGCAGCAGATGTTCGCCGACCGGCTGCGCAGGTCGAAGAGCTGGGTGGACAAGGTCGAGCGGGGCGTCCGCCCTCTGGATCGGTACTCGGTGATCCAGGAGGTGGCCGGCGTTCTGAGGGTCGATCCGGAGGTCCTGCTCGGCCAGCCGCCCAGCGGCGCCCCGGCGGGCACACCGGCCGAAGTGGAGAACATCCGGGCCGCGCTGGCCCGCTACGACACCCCGCCGGCTCCACCTCAGACGCCTGAGCTGAGGCGTCAGGTCGGGCATGCCTGGTTGGCATACCAGCACGCGCACTATCCGCAGTTGACGCGCACGCTGCCGGGGATGCTCGACGCGGCTCAGGGCGCGCGGTCGGTGGACCTGCTGGTGCAGGCGTACCGGATCACCTCGTTGCTGCTGGTCAAACTCGGTGAGGCCGACCTCGCCTGGCTGGCCGCCGACCGGGCCATGGGCGCTGCCGGCGATGACCCACTGCTCGCGGCGACGGCGGCCGTCGCGGTGGCCCAGGCGCTACGCGCGTCGGGCCGCGACCGGCTGGCCCTCTCCGCGACCCTCGCCGCCGCCCACCGGGGCCAGGGCGGAGGCGAGGGCGAGCAGAGAGGGAGCGCTGTGGGTGGGACGTTGCTGCTTCAGGCCGCCCTCGCCGCCGCCGGCTGCGGCGAGCACCGCCACGCTGACGAGCTGACCGACCGGGCCGCGGGCGTCGCCGCCAGCCTGCGGGGGTACGACGATCAGCACCGCACCAGCTTCGGACCGGTTGCCGTGGAGATGGCGCGCGTGCTGCTGGCAATGCAACGAGGTGACGCCGACGCCGCACTGATCAGGCACTCGACGATCGTTCGGCGGGAGGCGTGGCGGCGGCTGCCGGCGGAGTATCGGGGCGCCTATCTGCTCGACGTCGCGCGGGCGTACCTCCACTCGGGTGACCTGCGCGGGGCGGCGCGCGCCCTGGTCGACGCGGACAGTGTCGCGCCGGCTGAGGTTCGGTGGCGGCCGGTGGCGCGTACTCTCATCGCCGATGTTGCCCGCGCGCAGCCGGCGCCGGCCGGTGTGGCGCGACTGGCGACGCTGGTCGGCCTCACCCGCTGACGGACTCGCGCCGGCGCAGGTCGTCGGCGGGGTTGATGGTGCGGACCGGGTTCGGGACCGGGCCGCGTCGCCGCCACTCGCGCGGGTAGCCCAGCGAGACCTCCTCGAACCGCACCCCGTCGTAGAACGTCGTGCGGGGGATGTGCAGGTGCCCGTAGACCATCGTGGACGCGCCGAAGCGCAGGTGCCAGTCGCGGGTGCGGACGGTGCCGCACCACTGGGCGAACTCCGGGAACCACAGCACGTCGGTGGGTTCGCGCACCAGCGGGTAGTGGTTGACCAGCACGGTCGGCAGCGCCGGGTCGCGCTCGGCCAGCCGGCGCTCGGTCTCGGTGATGCGGGCATCGCACCACGTCTCCCGGCTCGGGTACGGGTCGGGGTGCAGCAGCGCCTCGTCGGTGCAGACCACCCCCGCCGCGTACGCCAGGTCCAGCGACTCCTGTTTGGTACGGGCCTGGGGCACCCGGAACGTGTAGTCGTAGAGCACGAACAGCGGGGCGATGGTGGCGGGGCCGCCCTCGCCGTCCCACACCGGGTACGGGTCCTCGGGCGTGAGGACTCCCAGCCGTCGGCACAGCTCGACCAACTCGCGGTAGCGGACCTCGCCGCGCAGGTGCGCCGGGTCGCCCGGTGGCGTCCACAGCTCGTGGTTGCCGGGCGCCCAGACCACCGTGGCGAACCGGCTGCTCAGCAGGCCGAGAGTCCACTCGATGTCGGCGTACCGCTCGGCCACGTCACCGGCGACGAGCAGCCAGTCGCCGGGGTGGTCCGGCCGTAGCTCCTGGACGAACGCGCGGTTCTCCGCATAGCTGATGTGCAGGTCGCTGACGGCTCGCAGTCGGGGCGAAGGGCTCACCGTTCGAGGCTAGGCCGCCGCGGCCGGATCGGGGCACTCCGATCCGGTCGCGTCGCCGGCCGACCGCTCAGCAGAACCAGCCGTCCTGCACCCAGCCGCGCCGGTTGATGTACCCGTAGGCGAAGCCGTAGACGTAGCCGCCGCTGCGGGGACCTTCGACCAGGAACGTCTGACCCTGGTAGAGGGTGCCCATCCAGGCGCCGTTGGGCTGCGTGCGGACGAACAGGTCGCTCGCGCACACCGTCTCCCGCTGGCCGATCGTGCCGTTGGCGGCCTGCGCCGGCGCCGGCGCGGCGAGGGTCGCGGCGACGATCCCGCCCAGCACGCCAGCCATCACCCGGGTCCTCACCATGAGTCGTACCCGCCGATGCACTCGGCGCGCAGGTAACCCCAGTCGTTCGGGCCGAAGTCGAAGGAGGCCGCCCACCCGTTGTAGACCGGATGCGCGCCCGGGGTGTGGCCGATCTTGTTTCCGTAGCCGAGCGTGCGCTTCAGGCCGGTGGGGCCGCCGGCGGAGTCGTAGTTGGCGTAGAAGCTGGCGCTCTGACAGACCACGATGGCGTGCCGTGGCACCACCGGGTCGGCCTGGGCCGGCGTGGCGCCCAGGGCGGCCACGGCCGCTCCGACGGCCAGCGCTGCGAGATTTCTTCGAAGCATGCCCACCTCCCGTACGCCGAAACTTTCCTACCGGCGACCCTACCGACGAGGTTGATAAATGTCGATGCCGGGCTCGGTCGCCCGGAGCCGCGGGCGGCTGACCTGGGCGACGACGGTCGGCCGCATATCCGGCGACTCGACGGGAAAGCGCGGGGCGTCCGACAGCCCAAACCGGAGCAGGAGAAAAACATGCCTTTCGTTACCGTGGGGACGGAAAACTCCGCACCCATCGACCTGTACTACGAGGACCACGGATCCGGTCAGCCCGTGGTGCTGATCCACGGCTTCCCGTTCAACGGGGCAACGTGGGAGAAGGAGACCAGCGCGCTGCTCAACGCCGGATACCGGACGATCACTTACGATCGACGCGGTTACGGCAACTCGGCGCAGGCGGCCTTCGGCTACGACTACAACACGTTCGCCGCGGACCTCGACGTGCTGATGACCGAGTTGGACCTGCGCGACGTCACCCTGGTGGGTCACTCGATGGGCACCGGTGAGGTCGTCCGCTACCTGGGCAACTACGGCTCCCAGCGGGTCAGCAAGGCCGTGCTGCTGAGCCCGCTGCAGCCGATGTTGGCCAAGGCCGACGACAACCCGGAGGGCGTCGACCGGAACCTCTTCAAGGGTTTCCAGGACGCCATCATGAAGGACCGCTTCGCCTACCTGACGTCGTTCTGCGACGCGTTCTTCAACCCGGACCAGAACATGGGCAAGCGGGTCAGCGAGGAGGCGTACCGGGCGCACTGGCAGATCGGCGCGATGGCCTCCGGCAAGGCCACCCACGACAGTGTGAACGCCTGGCAGGAGGACTTCCGACAGGACCTACCGAAGATCGATATTCCGGTGTTGATAGTGCAGGGTGACCAGGACCGGGTGCTGCCCTACCCGGTGACCGGCCAGCGGCTCGGCCCGATGATGCCGACCGGCACGCTCGTCACGCTCAAGGGCGCGCCGCACGGCATCCCGTGGACGCACGCCGACGAGGTCAACAAGGCGATCATGGACTTCATGAAGCAGCCCGCCATGGCTAACGCCTGACCCGTACCGGTAGCCGATCGGACACCAGCGTCACGATGACGCTGCGGC